>JBAYAD010000151.1:0-6407 GCA_041669965.1 Selenomonadaceae bacterium | reverse complement strand
AGATGCGGCATTCCCGCATTGGGTTGAACACTAATTGGTTTGCTGCAGTTTGCTGCAAGTATTTTGACGATTGGTAAAAGCTGCTCAGGTCCGAGGGAACAGTTTACACCAATAATATCTGCGCCAAGTGCTTCTAATGTAATTGCAGCGCTTTGTGGGTCAGTACCTGTGACAGTACGGCCATCTTCGCTGTATGACATTTGGCAAATAACTGGAATATGGCTGGCAGCTTTGGCAGCCAGAAGTGCAGCACGCATTTCCTGAATATCAATGCTTGTTTCAATTATAAGGTAGTCTGTACCAGCAGTGGCAAGTGCAGCAGCTTGTTCATAGTATGCATTATAAGCTTCATCAAACTCAAGATCACCAAGCGGCTTGATAAAACGACCAGTAGGTCCCATGGCTCCGGCAACTTTGACCTTGCTTCCAGCAGCTTCTTTTGCCGCTTTTACAGCAGCTGTATTAAACTCTATGGTACGATTGGCAAAGCCATAATGGCTGAGCTTAATGGAATTGGCGCCAAAGGTATTTGTTTCTATTATTGTGGAGCCGCTGTTAATATAAGCTTCATGAACGCTTTTTACGAGGGCCGGATTTTCAATATTAAGTAATTCAGGGCAGTCACCGGGGTTTAGTCCACCAGCCTGCAGCATAGTGCCCATGGCACCATCAAAAATATGTATCATGTAGTGATTCTCTCCTTTATAATAAGCGTAAATAAATTAGGCAAAATAAATTAAAATGTTTAAAGAAAAAGTTTTTGTTTTTTATTGTTCTACATTTCTTTTTAATTTACTTTTTTCTGGAAATGCAATCCAGCTTGTTACAAGTTTTGCAGCTCTGTTTATTGAGGTGTGCACTTTCTCTGGCATTTGGCATGAGACCAATGATTGCTGTAATAGATTTTCGTGGCTGGAGCATCATAGATGAGGTGAGAGTTATGCCGATTTCTGTAGCATGGCTCAAACGCATAAGTTCAGGCTGGTTCTTTATATCCCAGTCTCCATAACCAGGACTGAAACGCCAACGCATTGTATACCCTTGTGCGTCAAATTGTTGATGCAGTGTTTTTTCCAGTTCGTCAGCAGCTTGCTCGACAGCAGTTGTTGCAGCTGCATCAAGTAAAAGAGAGTAAGAATAACGGCCTTTTTTGAAATATTTTGTGATGGTTTCTTCAATTGTATTACCAATCGTTACAGCAAGCAGAATTACTTTTTCAGCGCCGTTAAGATGTTGACATATTTTGGTCCCTTGCAAGAGAAAATCAGGGGATGCTTTTACAGTAAATGTACAAGAATTATAATCGTATAGCTGCCATATTCCTTGTGTTTGTGCCAGAAGTTGAGCTTCTATACAAGCTTCTTGAATTGTTTTTTCATCAAAGGAACTTTTGTTAAGTCCGGCATAGCGACGCGTTTCGGCGGTATCTATACTTTTTAAAGCACTATTATAAATTGGCATATAGACAGCCTCCTTTTGTTTTGTACAGTTATCCAATAATGTTTCACGTGAAACATTATTGGATAACTGTAATTCTGTATATTATTCTACCATAAATTGAGTATAATAGAAGTAAATTAGTATGAAATAGTAAAGAAGAAAATAAATTTGTTGTGGTTTTTATTTTTTTTTGCAGGAATATAAAATAAATCTGTGGAATGGTAAAAGAATAAGAAAAAAATTTTGCGGAGATACGCAGGTTTTTAGGAAGATAGAGAAAGTATGGTGAAATGATTGTGGCAAAAATTATTGCTATTGCCAACCAAAAGGGAGGCGTAGGAAAAACTACGACTTCAGTAAACCTTAGTGCGTGTCTGGCCGCATTGAAAAAAAAAGTATTACTTGTAGATGGAGATCCACAGGGAAATGCGACAAGCGGATATGGATTTGATAAATCAAAGCTGGAATTGACAATATATGATGTTTTTATTGCAAATAAAAATATTAAAGATGTTATTCAAAAAACTGATTTTGCTAATCTCTATATAGTGCCAGCAACAATTGAACTTGCTGGTGCAGAAGTTGAACTTGTTGCAGCAATGTCACGTGAAGGGCGACTAAAGCGGGCTCTAAATACAATAGAAGATGATTATGATTATATTATTATAGATTGTCCACCGTCGCTAGGTCTTTTGACTTTAAATTCACTTACGGCAGCACATTCGGTGCTTATGCCAATTCAGTGTGAATTTTATGCACTTGAAGGGGTATCACAGCTTATAAATACAATTGAGCTTGTAAAACAAAATCTTAATCCGCAGCTTGCTTTGGAAGGTGTATTGCTTACCATGTATGATTCACGAACAAAGCTTTCCGAACAGGTTGCTGCTGAAGTAAAAAATCATTTTGCTGATCTTGTTTATACAACAGTGATTCCGCGAAATGTAAGGCTAAGTGAGGCGCCTTCATATGGGCAGCCAATCATTGCCTATGATCCTCGATCAAAGGGTGCTGAGGTTTATGAAGCACTTGCGAAAGAGGTGATTTTAAATGAGTAAGCCGGTTCATGGCGGATTGGGTAAAGGGCTTGGTGCTTTGCTTAAGGGAAATGAAGATCCGAAAACAAAAATTCAGGTTATTAAACTTGTTGATATAAAGGCAAATCATCATCAACCGCGGCAGGCGTTTGGTGATGAAGCACTTGATGAACTAAAAGAATCAATTTGTCAGTACGGTGTTTTACAGCCAGTGCTTGTACGAAAAGTTCTTAATGGATATGAGCTGATTGCAGGAGAACGTCGTTTGCGTGCTTCTAAACTGGCCGGACTTGTAGAAATTCCTGCGATTGTGAGGGAATATTCAGATGCACAGGTCACAGAAATTGCACTTATAGAAAATTTGCAGCGTGAAGATCTTAATGCAATTGAAGAGGCAAAAGCATATGATCATTTGCTTGCTGATTTTGGATTGACGCAGGATCTTTTAGCACGAAAAGTTGGTCGAAGCCGTTCGCATATCGCAAATTTTCTTCGGCTTTTGCGTCTTGCTCCACGTATTCAGAAATATATTATAAGTGGAGACCTTACCATGGGGCAGGCAAAGCCGCTGCTTTCTCTTGGTGATGAAGAATTACAGCTTGAAACGGCAGATTACATTTTGGCAGGCGAACTTTCTGCCCGTGAAAGTGAAGCACTTGTAAAGCGAATAGAAAAAGATCCATTGTATTTTCAGGAAAAAGAAGAAGCAGAGGAACGTGAAGAGAAAAAACGGGAAATATTTGTTGTTGAAGCAGAGGAACGGCTTAAAATGCTTTTTGGTACGCAGGTAAAAATTCGTCCGGGAAAGAAAAAAAGTAAGATTGAAATTGAATTTTATTCATCAGAAGATCTTGATCGTATTATTGAAACACTTACTGAGAAAAAAAAAGAAGCGTTAAGGAAAGTATCTATATCAGGTGATTTTAATGTATAAAGTTAAGTTATACTAAATGTATGGAGTTACGGAATGTTTCACGTGAAACATTCCGTAACTTTTCTTAAAGATAAATTATGTATAATTGACAGTTTTGTGATAAAATAATTGGTGGGAAAAATTGGAGGAATGTTTTACGTGAAAGGTGCTATGATTAATTTTATAGCGATTGTACTGGGCTCAGGTCTTGGTCTTGTTCTTCGTATGGGAATATCTGAAAGATATAAGAAAACAATCATGCAGGCAATGGGGCTGGCAGTGCTTTTTATCGGATTTAAGATGGCTTTGGTAAGCGAAAATAGTGTTATTGTCGTTTTAAGTCTTGGCCTTGGTGCATTACTTGGTGAAATGGCTGATTTGGAAGGAAAACTCAATCGATTTGGCGATTTTTTAACACGAATTGTTGGCAGTCGGTTTGGTGATGTTGGTAAAGGTTTTGTGACAGCCACGCTTGTATTTTGTATTGGTGCAATGGCGATTGTTGGCAGTATTCAGGAAGGGCTTACAGGAGATGCTTCAATCATTTATGCAAAGTCAATTATTGATGGCATTGTTGCAGTTATTTTTGCAGCATCTATGGGGATTGGTGTAATGTTATCTGCTGTTTCAGTGTTTTTATATCAGGGAGGCATAACGTTTGCAGCCACTGTATTACAAGAGTTCGTAACGGATGGGATGATTCATGAAATAAGTGGTACAGGTGGCATTATGATCGTAGCAATTGGATTATCTATGTTGAAGATTATAAAGATCAAATTGGCAAATCTTTTGCCAAGTCTGCTGTTGGCAGCAATATTTGTGTGGCTGGGATGTTTTTAAGGATAAAGGAGAAATGGTAATGGATAATGCAGCAATTGTTAATTTTATGACGACAAATATGTTTTATATTGTTGGTATTTTAGGTATATTAGTTATTATAATGTATGTAATTATTATTAATCTTTTTATGAATCTAACTTATATGAAGAAACGTTATAAAAAGATGATGGCTGGTGTTGACGGAGGAAATATGGAACGTATGATTATGGGGCATATTGATGAAGTGAAAGCAGTCATTGAAGAAAATAAAAAACTGGAGGAAGAAAATAAACGAATTGATGCATTGCTGAAAAAATCGCTTACACGAGTAGGAATTGTTCGCTTTCGGGCATTTGAAAATATGGGAAGTGATCTTAGTTATGCAGCCGCTTTATTGAATTCATCAAATGATGGATTGATTTTTTCCAGTATTTTTGGTCGTGAAGAATCTCGCAGCTATGTAAAGCCGATTATAGATGGAAAATCAACGTATACGCTTACCGAAGAAGAAGAAAGTGCACTTCACGAGGCGATGCAGCAGCATTGATAGAAAAGGCGCTTTATAAAAAAAGAAAAGCAGAATAAAATTATTTAAAAAAAGAAGATTTTGTGCTATAATAATATGGTACAAAATCTTTTTTTTATGAAAAATAAAGAAGGCAATCATAAAGGTTAGGGGACTTTTTTTTGGATAAGCAAGATCAAAAACAGGATACCAGGGAATACACTATAAAAATTATTCCGCATCATGGTGAGACGGTACATAGTATACGTTTGCCAATTCGTATGGTAAAGTATGGGGTGGCTTCGCTTTGTGTGGGATTTTTACTTTTTGTCGGTGCATTTGGCTATGCTTCGTATAGTGTCTATGCTACACAGAATGAGACCGTCGAGCTTAATGATTTACGCCAGGTGAATAATATACAGCAGGAACAACTTTTGCAGTTGTCAAAAAAAGCAAATGGATTACAAGATGAAATGGATAAGCTTAGTCAGATGGAAAATGAGCTGCGCCAGATTTCTGGAGCAGGCACAGCTAGTATAACAGACAATGAAGGTGCAGATGGTACACATGATGGGCAGGGTGGCCCATGGATTGAGCCAAATCTCCAAAATGTAAGTACTGCACTTAATAATATTGAGAAGAATATTGCTGCACGTAAGCAGAGTCTTGAGGAGTTAAAGCAGCAGCTAAAGGAACAGCAGAATGTAGCTGCTGTTCAGGCAGGTATCAGCAGAATGACACCATCAATATGGCCGGCTAGTGGTGATGTAAGTTCACCTTTTGGTATGCGCTGGGGTGGCTCAGACTTTCATCCGGGTATTGATATTGCCAATGATGAGGGTACACCAATTCTAGCAACGGCGGATGGTGTTGTTACAGCAGCTGGCTGGAATTCAGGCGGTTATGGAAATATGGTTGATATTAATCACGGCAATGGTATAATGACGCGCTATGGTCATGCACGCCAAGTTGTTGTAAGTATTGGACAGCAGGTGAAGCGTGGGCAGATTATTGCCTATATGGGAAGTACTGGTTTTAGTACAGGGCCTCATGTGCATTATGAAGTTCGGGTAAATGGTCAGCCTGTCAATCCAGTTAATTATTTATAGGAACAAAGTCCAGGTGGAGACATCTGGATTTTTCTATGCAAGAAAGAAAAGAGGGAAAATGATGTTTAATAATGTGAAGAAGCGTATTGATGAAACTGTAAATGAAAAAGATATTGAAACGATTATTGGTAAGAATACACATATAACAGGTGGAATCAGCGGAACAGGAAATCTTCGCGTCGATGGCTGCACTGAAGGAGGGATAGCGATTACTGGTAATGTTGTGATTGGTACAGAAGGAAAAGTTATTGGAGATATTAAGGCAAATAGTCTGAATGTTTCTGGACATATCACCGGTAATCTGGATATTAAAGACTGCTTATGCATTTATGCAACGGGGCAGCTTCTTGGCGATGTAAAAGTTTCTTCATTAAATATTGAAGAGGGCGGAATTTTTAAAGGACGAAGTGAAATGAGCGTTAAAAAAGATGAGACGGTTGTGAAAATGTCTAAGGTGCAGGCAGCGAAGTAAAAAGATTTTAAGAGTTGCTATATGAAGTTTGTATAGCAACTTTATTTTTATTTTACTGAAATTAAGTAAGCGGTTCTTCACTTGTAATCTGATTTCAGTAAAATAATGAATT
>JBAYAD010000150.1:0-6446 GCA_041669965.1 Selenomonadaceae bacterium | reverse complement strand
CAACATCTGCTTTGGACCCGGAACTTGTTGGCGAGGTTCTCGGTGTTATGAAGCAGCTGGCCAGTGAGGGCATGACAATGGTTGTTGTGACACATGAGATGGGCTTTGCCCGTGACGTTGCAGACCGTGTTGTATTTATGGATAAAGGTTATATCGTTGAAGAAGGCAATCCGGCAGAGATTTTTAATAGTCCAAAACAGGAAAGGACGCAGCAGTTTTTAAGTCGAGTTGTAATGGGGGTGTAAAGAATGGATACTTTGATGCAGTTGCATTTTTCTCAAGCAGCACAATATCTGGTACCGGTTTTGCTGCATGGTTTTGGCGTGGTCGTGCAGGCAACGCTTTTGGGATTTGTTCTGGCAACGATTTTAGGTATGTTTATTGCCATTGGCCGCTTGTTTGCCTGGAAAATGGTAAAAGGCTGTCTGTATGTGTTTTTGGAAATCATTCGTGGGACACCGTTACTGGTACAACTTGTTTATATCTATTATGTAGTGCCTTTGCTTTGCAATTTGATTGCATCTGTGTTTGGTGTCAAACTTGATGTGCAGATTGCACCGCTTACAGCGGGTATTGTGGGACTTGGTGTCAATTATGGCTGTTACATGTCAGAGGTGATTCGGGGGGCAATTGTATCAGTAGACCAGGGTCAGACGGAAGCAGCTTTGGTTTTGGGCTTTGGCAGATATCAAGCCTTGTTTCGTATCGTTTTACCGCAGGCTCTGCGCAGTATCGTTCCATCGCTTGGCAATTATTTGGTTATGATGGTTAAAGATACGTCTTTGCTGGCCTATGTAGCGGTAAATGAACTCTTGCTCAGAACCCAAACGTTTGCCTCACAGACGTTTTTTACGATAGAATCTTATACTTATTTAGCGTTGGCTTATTTGGTGATCAGCGTACCGCTGTCACATCTTGTTAAACTTGTCGAATATAAGCTAAAAACTGTCCGTCGTTAAAAGACCTAAAAGAACAAAAACTTTTGCGATCTTTAATTTTACAACAGAGAGGCTGATATATCATGAAAAATTTTAATAACAAAATTGCACTTTTAACAATGTTTATTTTGGTACTGACACTATTGACCGTAGGCTGTGGTTCCGAAAGTGAACCAGCAAAGGAGGCATCCTCGTCAGCAACGACACAAAATGATTCTGGTGCAAGCAAGACACTTCAGGCTTTACGGGCAAAAGGTGTACTTGTCGTCGGTTCTTCTAATGATGCACCATTTGCTTATATGGATGTGACAAAAAATACGTTTTCCGGAGTAGATGCTGAAATCATTGAAGAAATTGCCAAACGCCTGGGTATTGGCAAAGTGGAAATGAAACAGGTGCCGTTTGAAAATTTGCTGCTGGAGCTCAATAACAAAACAGTTGATATGGTTACAGATGCCATGTACATCAAAAAAGAGCGTCTCGATAAAGCTTTGTTTACGGATATCTGGTATAAAGAAGGTGAAGCTGTTGTCGTGAAAGCGGATTCATCGATTCAGACGAAGGAAGATCTCAAAGATAAAGTGATTGGCGGACAAAAAGGTGTTACCTTTTTGGAATTAGCGCAAAAATGGCAGTCTGAAGGCAAAGTAAAAGAAGTACGGGTTTTTAATAGTCAGGCAGAACTTATGATGGCGGTAAATACAGGAAAAATTGATGCTTGTATCACCGACGGAATTGTAGCTGCATATACGCTGAAACAAAATACGAATATGAATCTTCGACTATTGACTCCTTATGAAGCCGAAGCAGGGGGTAAAATTGGAGCGGCTCTGCGGTTTGAAGACAAAGATTTCCTTGCAGAAGTGAATAAAACATTAAACGAAATGAGAGCAGATGGAACGTTATCAGGAATTCTCGAAAAATACGGTTTGACGAAAGATTATATGGTTTTGTCAAATGAAGAAGCAAAGACTGTTAATGTAAAATAAAAGCAATACAGTGAGTGGGAGGCAGTTTATATGGTTAGTTGTCGAGAAATCATGAAACTTCAGACTCTGGAAAAAACCGAAGTGGTTGCCGGCAACAGTGGCTTAAACCGCATGGTGCGCTGGGTTCACTTTATAGATCTGCCGGATGTTTTACCCTGGGTACAGGGTGGAGAATTATTGATAATTACGGGAATAGGCCTGCAGGGAGAACTGGCAGGCCTTGTTCCCTTAGTAAAAGGTGTCATCAAAAAAAAACTTGCCGGGATGATTATCAACGTAGGGCCTTATATTAAATCGGTTCCGGTGGAAGTCATCGCGATAGCAGAAGCGGCAAATTTTCCGTTGCTGACATTGCCGTGGGAGGTAAAGCTGGTAGAGGTTATGCAGGAAATATCCAGTTATATTGTTGTTCAGCAGATTGAGAAACAATCGTTGAGCAGTTTTTTTGAACAACTTTTACTAAAACCCGTCGAAACTGAGTTTTCACTGCTTGAGCATGCGGCGGTTTATGGATATGACTTGTCTCAGCCGCAGCAGGCTGTGTTAATTGGTTTGTCGCATCAAAAGCAGGAAGAAATCAGTGATTTTGTATTATTAAAAACCCAGCTTGAACAAGTAGCCCGGGATTTCTTTGTTCGCAAAGGTCGTAAAGTGCTGCTGTCTATTTGGACGGATAAACTGCTGTTTTTGCTGCCACAGTCTGCCAGCGCAACGGAACAAGTTAATATTGAAATTGTGCAGGAATTGGTAGCGGTATTGAAACAACATTTCCGTGGAGTTTCATTGGCGGCTGGTATTGGATCTCCAGCCAAGTCGCTGACCAGTATTCGTGACAGTTACCAACAGGCCGGCAAAGCTTTGTGGTTTGGTGCATCAACGGTGACAAAAAAAGACGTATACGACTACGATAATCTGGGCATATATAAATTGTTACTGGAGATTCCGCTTGATCGCCTGCAGGCTTATTGTCATGAAGTTATTGGAGCGTTGGAAGCGCATGATTCAAAATACAAAATGGATTTAATTAACAGTTTGTTTGTCTATTTTGAAGAAACCGGCAATGCAGTAAAAACAGCACACCGTCTTTTTGTCCATCGTAATACGCTTGATTATCGGCTTAAAAAAATTGAAGAAGTCAGTGGCAAAAAATTGTCTAATTCTTATGATCGTTTGCTGTTGCAGCTGGCAGTAGTTATAGCTCGTCAGCTCAATACCGTTGAAACACCAACGGAAGAATTTGGGTATAAGCGTTCGTCCTGAGCATTGTGATAATATCCTAAAAGAAATACAAAACAACATGAGATCATCACATTGTAAGCGGCTGTTAAAAGGACTATGATATAGACAGATTAAAGCAAAGGTTGTATGGCAAGGGGGCCAATATCCAAATGATCAAATGTCGTTGGATACAGTCCTTTGCTATACAATTTTTTATTTGTATAGGAGGAAAATATAATGTTGAAAAATGAATTTCCCAAAATTATTACCAAAACACTTCCAGGTCCAAAAGCCGCAAGGGTTATTGCCAGAAGAGCAGAAGCTGTTCCAAGTGCAATTCGCTGTGCGTATCCGGTTGTCATAGAACGCGGTGAAGGAGCAATAATCGAAGATGTTGACGGCAATCGCTTTCTGGATTGGATCGGCGGCGTCGGTGTACTGAATATTGGTTTTAGCCATCCGGAAGTTATTGAAGCCGTTAAGGCCCAGGCTGATAAGTATTTTCACGGAATGTTCAATGTAGTGACGCATGAAGGCTATGTAAAATTGGCGGAAAAACTCAATACACTGGCTCCGGTAAGAGGCGATAAAAAACGAACATTTTTTGCCAATAGCGGGGCTGAAGCTGATGAAAATGCTGTAAAAATAGCGAAGGCATTTACCAAACGCCCTAATATTATTGTCTTTTCTGGTGCATTTCATGGTCGCACATTACTGACCATGTCAATGACGGCAAAAAAAGCGTATGCAGATGGCATGGGACCTTTCCCGGACGGCATTTACCGGGCAGAATTTCCTTATCTGTATCGTCGTCCCGAAGGAATGCCGGCAGACAAGGCAATCGCTTATTATGTAAATAAACTCAAAGAAGTATTTGAAAATTGTTCACCGGCAAAACATGTTGCGGCAATGGTTGTCGAACCGCTGCAAGGTGAAGGGGGATTTATTCCTGCACCATTGGAATGGATCAAAGCGGTACGTCAAATTTGCGACGAACATGGAATTTTATTAATTGCCGATGAAGTACAGTCCGGGTTCTGTCGTACGGGAAGAATGTTTGCAACACAGTATTGGCAGGAAGCTGGCGTAGAACCAGACATTATTGCCAGTGCAAAATCAATTGCTGCCGGGGTTCCGCTCAGTGCGATCATTGCGCGTGATGAAATCATGCAGTCTGTCCCTGGCGGTGTTATCGGTGGAACGTTCTGCGGCAATCCGCTTGCTTGTGCGGCAGCACTTAAAACCATTGAAATTATGGAACGCGATCATTTGGCGGAACGTTCTTTAGAACTTGGACAAAAAGTTATGAACCGATACAGAGAATGGCAGGAAAAATACGATGTAATTGGTGATGTGCGCGGTCTGGGCGGAATGGTCGGCATTGAGTTTGTTGAAGACTGCAAGAGCAAGCAGCCAAACGCTGCATTAGTTAACGAGCTCATAAAAGAATGTGCCCAAAATGGTCTTTTGGTTGAAAATGCGGGAATACACGGCAATGTCATTCGCTTTTTGGC
This sequence comes from Selenomonadaceae bacterium, assembly GCA_041669965.1. Lineage (GTDB taxonomy): Bacteria > Bacillota > Negativicutes > Selenomonadales > Selenomonadaceae > UBA1792. Next base: position 1,787 of record JBAYAD010000150.1, on the reverse strand, counting down.
ACCGTTGGTCATTTCCGACAACCAGCTTGAAGCTGGTCTGGCTATTTTTGAAGATGCGATTAAAAAATGTGCCGGTTATGAAGAAATCAAAGAAAAAAAGTGCGTAGGAGCCTGAGCGGGAGGTCGCAATATGAAAAGCTTTAAGGTAGTTCCTGAAGTGGTTTTGCTAAAATCCTGTCAGGAATTTTGTGAGAGATATCAATTTGGGGCGGGCGATCTCGTCTTTGCCAGTGCATCGACGCAATCACGTTGCTTTCCCAAGGTTTTTGGCGAGGCGCTTGTCATTGATTATCGTCAATACGGCAGTGGTGAACCGACGGATCAAATGGTTAATGGAATCTGCCAGGCAATCGGTGATCGTTCGCTCAATCGGGTGTTTGCCATTGGCGGCGGCACAATACTTGATGTGGCTAAACTGTTTGCCCTTAAACAGGTGCTACCGGTTGCCGATTTGTTTGCGGGCAGGATCAAAGCAGTAAAAGATAAAAAACTTATTTTGGTGCCGACGACCTGTGGAACAGGCAGTGAGATGACGAATATTTCCATTTTGGAGCTTACGGAAAAAAAGACCAAGCTGGGATTAGCCGCAGATGCTCTTTATGCCGATGAAGCGGTGCTGCTGCCGGAACTGTTGAAAGGGCTGCCATTTAAGGTGTTTGCTGCCAGTTCGCTTGATGCACTGATTCATGCAGTTGAATCTTTCACTTCGCCAAAAGCGACGGAGATTACGCAGATGTTTTCCCTGCAGGCTATGGAATTGATTTTGCGGGGCTACCAAAAAATAGTGCATGAAGGAGAGGCTGCCAGACTGTCACTTTTATCAGAGTTCCTTTTGGCGAGTACTTATGCGGGAATTGCCTTTGGCAATGCTGGCTGCGCTGCAGTCCATGCGTTGAGTTATCCGCTTGGTGCAGCACGGCATGTACCACACGGTGAGTCTAATTATGTGATGTTTATTGAAGTCTATCGAACCTATAAAAGCATTCGCAGTGATGGCAGCCTCAAAGTGCTGGAAAAGCACCTGGCACGCATTCTTTCCAGTAGTGAAGACGAAGCCTATGGCGCCCTTGAAAAACTACTGGGGCATATCTTAAAACCAAAAAAAATGAAAGAATACGGTGTAAAAGAAGAAGATTTAGAAGCTTATACCAATATCGTCATGACAAAGCAGAGTCGGCTTATGGCAAATAATTACGTCGAACTTTCAAGCGATCGCGTTCGAGCTATATACCAGAAGTTGTTTTAAATAGGTGGATTCCTTTTGTATTGTTGAAAAATTGAATTTGCTTTTAAATATGGAAAAGTCCCGTTTATGCAGCTTTCTGCACAAACAGGATTTTTTGATGCTTCGTTTTATTAATCTTCATTTCTTTCTTTAGATAAAATAAAACTAATATTGGAGGTTTTTTGCAGTCTGATAAAGCAGTCGCAGAAATTGGCAGATGGCGGGTGGTTTTTAATAAGCAAAACTTTTGCGATGGACTGGATCTATTGCTATCCATTAAATTGAAGTATTATGTCGATGTAAAAACACCAAATAACGATCATGAACAGACGGCGCAGTGCATCACCAGGTAAAAACTCGCGGTGAAATATATGGATGACTGATGAAATAAAACGTCTCTACTGACGTAAACCGAATCTTATTAATCCTATGGCAATGAATACTACTGACTTGAATTCGTTGACTTTTCAAAGGCGGGTCATTACAATACAGGTAGCAACGTATGTTGTTGGTTGAAAATGAGAAAGCTGTTTTGCAGCGGATGGTGTTGTGTGATGAAGTT
>JBAYAD010000149.1:0-6544 GCA_041669965.1 Selenomonadaceae bacterium | reverse complement strand
CATTAACCGTTCCTTGAATAAGTTCACCACAAGATCCTGGAATTTTCACCTTTATCCTCATAAAAATCCCCTATCTGATAAATTGATTTCCTACAAGGAAAACGATAAGTACTATAAGCTCACTAAGCTCTGTTAGAGCCCCATATACATCTCCTGTCAAACCACCAAGCAGCCTCGTCACATACTTGGCAAAACTGAAAGCGAATATAGTGGTAATAAACAAGCTCACGATTGCCAGCACTCCACACGGTGCAATAAAAACAAGTGTCGTAACGACCGCAATAAACAAAGTTTTCTTATCCGCATAGTCAGCAAAGGCCTTCCCTATTCCTTCAGGACGAGCATAGGGAAAAAGTGCAATCCCCATAACCATCATACAACGGGCAATAATTGGCATAACGAAAAGAGCATAAATAATATAGGTACGACTTAAATCTATAAGAATTGACCATTCAAGTAAGACAAAAATAATGAAAGCTGTCACACCATTAGCACCAACACGGCTATCTTTCATAATCTCCAACATACGTTCGCGTGAACGACCAGAAAAGATTCCATCCATTGTATCTATAAATCCATCACAATGTAAGCCGCCGGTAAAAAGAATTGGTATCACCAACAAAAGAACAGCTCGCAAATGCTCTGGAATAAAAAAGTGGAGTTGCGGGAAAAGAAAAAACATAACATATCCTAAAAAAGCATAAATACATCCAAGAATTACACCAATGAAAGGAAAAAAACGAACACTTTTACCAAAGTCTTCTGCTGTCCAATGATTCTGCTTTACAATAGCAATACGCGTCAAAAATTGCAGACCGATTAAAAAGACTCTCAAGAATCCATTCCTCCTAAAAATAATAGTATACAGGACAAGAGCAGGAATACTACCGTCGTTCCATACATAAGTATGATTACTTGTTTTATATGCAGTGGTGCAAGCGTTTTAAGCGATTCCCCCATATAGGCGCGAAAAGATGGTTTGCCAAAATAATAATTAAGGCCGCCAAGCCGTATATGCAAAGCGCCGGCAACAGTTGCCTCTGTATAGCCACCATTGGGGCTTGGATGCTTGCTGGCATCACGCCGCATCATTAGCAAGGCATTCCGATAGTCAAATCTCAATAAAAAAGCAACAATGACAAGCAATCCTCCAGTGATTCGTGCTGGAATAAAATTTAAAACATCATCCAGCCGCGCAGCTGCACAGCCAAAATAAAGATACGTATCATTTTTATAGCCGATCATAGAATCCATCGTATTTGCCGCTCGATAAAATACAGCAAGTGGAACACCCCCAATGAAATAAAAGAAAAGTGGGGAAATGATACCATCGACAATGTTTTCAGCAATCGTTTCTATTGTAGCACGCGTTATATTTTCTACATCAAGTTCATCCGTATCACGACCAACAATCTTACTTACCTTATAACGGGCATTCTGCAAATCATTATGCAAAAGACAGTCACGAATCTCAAATCCAGCTTTAGCCAAACTACGAGGTGAAATCGTACAACTAAGTAAAAAAGCCTGCACGAATAAAATAGCCCATGTGTTTTCTGTCAAATCAGCAAAATGAAGTATAGCCAAAGTCATATCGTAAGAAATTATAAGAACGAGTATCATAAGCATGAACCCCGCCATGAACTTCGTGCTATTTGTTTGTTCCTTATGAAGAAAAAATCTCTCTAAAAGTGCAATGAGTTTCCCAATAAGCACGACAGGATGCAGCTTAGATTGTGGATCACCAAATATACAGTCAAACAAAAAAGCCAGAATTGCAACAATTATAATATCCATCATTTTTTTGCAGCATCCATAATCATTTTCAGCTTTTCCATATTAAGATTTTGCCGAACGGTATCTGCTAAACGATTATAATTTTGCTGCTTTTTTGCATATGTATTCACAACACTCTCAAGAGGAACAAGCCCTTTTCGCTGACGCAATGCATTGATGGTCAAGCGGCGGAAACTGTCATTGTCAAAGATGCCATGAATATACATACCCAAAACCAGTCCATCAGCCCTACAGATCCCTTCAGGATAGTCACATCTTTCATTGGAACGCTCTATGATTGTAAATGGATGACGATCAGCATTTGCAAAGAAATCTGTTTTTCCCATATGAATCTCGTAACCACGAAGATTTGCTGCTGTAATATCAGCTCCTGCAAAATGCAGCTTTGCACAGTTTGCCGTAACTTGTGATGTCAGCTTATCTTTACTAAAGGTCGTCTGCATTGCTAAAAGATTCATGCCCTGAACACGATCGTGTGATGATTCTGTATGGTAGGGATCGAAAATCTCCCGACCCAGCATTTGATAACCACCGCATATTCCGATGACAGGTGTACCGCCTGCTATCTTTTCTTTGATTTTTGTTTCGATACCGGATCTGCGTAAATAAAGCAAATCTTCTGTTGTATTCTTGCTTCCTGGCAATATAATAAGATCTGGATCACCGATTTCAGCTGCATCCTGTACGTAGTACAGAGAAACATCCGTCTCGTCTGCCAGACAATCAAAGTCCGTAAAATTTGATATTTTTGGTGTCTGGATAACAGCAATTCTAATGTCGCCGCCGCTCTTAGGAATAAGCTTTTTTTCCTCAAGCGATACAGAGTCTTCATCATCAATACCAATATGCTCAATATGCGGAATGACACCAAGAACCGGTTTACCTGTTTTCTTTTCGAGAAAATCGATTGCCGGTTGAAGTAGTGTGATATCGCCGCGAAATTTATTGATAACAAGACCTTTTACAAGCGCACGCTCCTCTTCATCAAGAAGTTCCAGTGTGCCAACAAGCGAGGCCAGCGCGCCGCCACGATCAATATCTGCAATGAGCAATACGGGAGCCTTCAGATACTTGGCAACGCGCATATTAACAATGTCATTTGCTTTAAGATTGACCTCTGCTGGGCTTCCTGCACCTTCAATAACAATTGTTTCGTAGTCTCTATCAAGTCGATCAAGAGCTTCTGTAACTGTAGAAAATGCTTTTAGCGAATAGCCCTTATGATATTCTCTTGCCGACATATTACCTACTGATTTACCCATGAGAATAACCTGTGAACAAGAACTTCCTGTTGGTTTTAAAAGAACAGGATTCATATCAACCATTGGTTCCAGTCTGGCAGCCTCTGCTTGTGCTACTTGTGCCCTGCCCATTTCCTTCCCATCCGTTGTTACATAGGAATTCAATGCCATATTCTGTGCTTTAAAAGGAACGACTTTTTTTCCATCCTGGGAAAATATTCGGCAAAGTGCTGTTACTAAAATACTCTTACCAACATGTGAGCTTGTTCCCTGCATCATAATGTAATTTGCCATACTTATTCCCCCATATTTTCTGCTATTTTTCTTATATTGACCGGTATTCCGCAGATAACAAGATAGGTTTTTGCAGCTTCTTGTGCAATCATTTGATTCATAAGTCCGGCAAGATCTCTATATTCACGCGAAAGCTTATTTTCTGGAACAATCCCCTGACCAACTTCATTCGTTACAAAAACAATTGTTCCCGAATTTCTTTTTGCCTGCTGTAAAAGCTTGGCAATTGCCTCTTTGACAAGTATATAGTTACCCTCATGATCAGAAATATCTTCTCTTTTGCAAAGCATATTACTTAAATAAAGCGTGAGACAATCAAAAAGAATCATATCATGTATCTTACCAGCAGCAGCAATCACTTTTTCTGCTTCAAAGGGTGCCTCATATGTCTGCCATAGTTCCGGGCGGCGTGACCTATGCAATGATACCCTGTATCTCATTTCCTCATCATAGATTTGTGCTGTAGCAATATAAGCAATGTTTTTCCCATGTTTAGCTACATACTCCTCTGCAAATTTGCTCTTTCCGCTGCGGGCTCCACCTGTAACTAAAATAATTTTTCCCATATCATTCCACCTCTTGCTGCCTGTGAAATGATTTACAAGCTGCAATAAAATGCTCTGCCGCCGATGGGCAACCGGAAAAATGGAGATGCAAATATGAACCCAGAATATTTTTTGTTGCAGTACCTGCCGGATATGTTGTATTATTTCGCGTTTTTGTGAACGTAAATGCTGCGTTTGTTTTCGTTTCTTCATTTGATTCTACTTCAGATGAGAAATGAAATTCATGACCGTGCAGAAGCGTCCCTGCTTGCCCCAGTATAGTATCGCAATTTAGTTTTGCTTCAATGTACCCTACCATTTGCAACTTGCGATTCATCTGTACAGTACCAGGAAGAATACCTGTCATATCATAGCTTTTGCCATCAAAATCAACGATTTTCTCCATCAGGTACATATACCCGCCACACTCAGCATAAATTGGCATCCCCTTTGCTGCCGCCAGACGCAAAGATACCTTCATTTTATTATTCGCCTGCAGCGTTTCAATAAACATCTCAGGAAAACCACCACCAAGAATGATACCATCAGCCTCTGGTACAACCTTATCTTGTAAAGGGCTAAACGGAATAATCTCTGCTGCAAACGTTTCGAGCACATGCATACTTGCAGGATAATAAAAAGAAAACGCTTCATCTGAAGCAACGGCTATTTTTACAGTTTTAACTATATCCACAGCCTTTTTTACTTCAACCTGCATAAGCTCTGCGCCTTGTGCAATCGACAATAATTTGTCAAAGTCAATGCCTTGCTCGACAAAATCACCGATTATTGCAACAACACTTGCGGCATCATTCTCTGTTACGGGTAAAAGTCCAAGATGGCGTTCTGGCAGCTTCATAGCATCATTACGAAAGATTGCTCCAACAAGTGGAATGCCAAGCTTTTGCAAGGCCTCAGCAATCATTTTTTTATGCGTCAAAGAACCCAGTCGATTCAGAATTACACCCGCAATATTTACATTTTCATCATAGCTTTTGAAGCCAAGCGCAATTGCTGCAGCCGACTCTCCCATAGATTTTGCATCAATGACAAGAATGACAGGAGCCTTCAATTTTTTTGAAACTTCAGCCGTTGAGCTTATTCCCTTACGACCACCATCATAAAGCCCCATAACGCCTTCTATAACAGCGATATCAGCTTCACTTGCTGTTTGTGTAAAAAGCTCGTTAAGTTTTGTCTCCGGCACAAGCCATGTGTCAAGATTATGTCCCTTGTGACCGCTCGCCAGCTCATGATAACCAGGATCAATATAATCCGGACCAATTTTATAGGCCTGTGGATTATACCCCTTCTTACGCAAAACAGCTAAAATACCAGTTACAATCGTTGTTTTCCCTGAGCCACTTTGTGTCGAACCAATAACAATACGAGGAATGCTTTTCTGCATATATAGTATCGCCTCTCATCTTCTGTTGTCAAGTAAATACATTATAGCATTGATTACTGCCACTGCAATCGAGCTGCCACCTTTTGTTCCTGTAACTGTAACATAAGGAACCTCTTTGTTTTCTATAAGTGCTGCCTTTGAATCTGCTGCACCAACAAAACCTACAGGAATGCCAATAATCACTGCCGGACAAATATGTTCTTCTTTGATCAGACGCAGCACTTCAAAAAGAGCGGTAGGCGCATTACCAATGGCAATAACTGAATGATCAAGTTTCTTACCAAAGGTACGCATCGCGGCCATTGAACGTGTAATTCCTTCCTTTTTTGCTGTTTCAGAAATTTTTTCATCAGCAATAAGACACTCTACTTTACCGCCAAAGGAAGCAAGCTTTTTTTTATTGATACCGGTTCGAACCATTTCAACGTCTGTATAGATACTACATCCATTTTTTATGGCTGTCTGCGCCGCCGTGATTGCCTGTGGATGTATAGAAATAATCGATGCATATTCCACATCTCCAGATGCATGAATAATCCGTGAATATACCTTTGTTTCTGCTTCATTTAACTGCATTTTCGCAAGATATGGTGCAATGATTTCCATACTGCGATTTTCTATATCCATTGGTTTTTTTATGAAGTCCATTTAAATTCCCCCATTGTTCTTTTCTATTTCGGAAATAAAGCATATTGCATTGTCAATTGTCTCTGCGATATTTGTATATTTTATTTTAGGACGATCAATAAGTACAACTGGTAACTGCAGATTTCTTGCCGCAATAAGCTTCGTATCTGTACCACCAATCGTACCACTGTTTTTTGTCACGATGACATCAGCTTTATATTTTTTATAGAGTTCCTCATTTAACTCGGTAGAAAATGGCCCTTGTAATGCTATAATATTCTTTGGTGAAAAGCCAAGTTTTGCACAAAGTATAAGCACGTCTGCGTCTGGTAATACTCGCGCGGTAAGAAAATGCGCTTTCAGTACTGCGGCTTCGGCAAATATTTTGAGATTGCGACTGCCAGTTGTCAAAAATATGTTTTTCCCTAAAGCCGCTGCAGTCTTTACAGCTTCTTCGTAACTTTTTACGACATGAATCTTATCGTAATTCAGCAGCCTTGTTGCCTGTCGTTCATACCGAATATAAGGTATAAACAATTTCTGGCATACTTCCATTGCATTTTTTGACATATTGACTGCATATGGATGGCTTGCATCAAGAAACACATGTATATCATTCGCTTTAAGATATT
>JBAYAD010000148.1:0-6605 GCA_041669965.1 Selenomonadaceae bacterium | reverse complement strand
GTGAAAATCCTCTTGTCATCGGCGCCATAGCAATACGAGTTGACAATTTTAGCTTGCCAACTGTTACTGGTTGAAACAAAATATCCAGGTTATCATTTTTTACTTCTACATTGTGTTCCATAGTAATTTCTCCTTTTATAAGTTTGCTTTTGTTTATGTGTGATTAAGATTGTTTTCATAGTATGCATATGAAGAGACTCGCTTTAAAGAAAGCTGTGCCAACGTAAGGTGTATGTCGTTATTACATTACTTTATCTTAGATTATTATACGACTGGTCATTTTAATTGTCAAGAAAAATAACAAGGCTTCTACTGGTCGATTTATATTAAGTTTTCAAGGATTACAGTATATTTTTCGTGTGTGAAGTTTGAGTATCATATTTGTTATTGGCTTTCTGGAAACCTTTTGATATTGACAATTCAGGAAATAACATTACCAAACTATTCTTTTTAGAAATAAAGATTATAACTATTCGATATTTCATTGATTTTTTTTATAGTGCTATAATGATGAATCAGTAAATGTTTTAAATATACAACAAAATAATTATATATACTTAAATGAAAGTATATTAGGGGAGAAATTGTTATGTCACTCATACAAATTGAAACAGAAAAGAAAATAGGAATTATTACATTGAATAATTCAAAAAAATTAAATGCCTTAAGCTCTAAACTTGTCAGTGAAATTGTTGAAGCTCTTGATACATTAAAAAAAGAAAAAATTCGCATCGTTATTTTGCGTGCCCCAGACAATACTAAAGTTTGGTCAGCAGGACATGATGTAAAAGAACTACCACTGACAATGAGAGATCCATTAAGCTACTATGATTCTCTTGAAATACTTTTACGTTCTGTTGAGGAATACCCTGGTCCAGTAATTGCTATGATACATGGTAGTGTTTGGGGCGGTGCATGTGATCTGATCATGACTTGTGATATGGTGATTGCCGATAAAACTGCAAAATTTGCCATGACACCTGCAAAACTTGGTGTTCCATATAATTCAACAGGCATCTTGCACTTTATTAATCGTCTTCCGATTAATATCGCTAAAGAAATGTTTTTCACGGCTGAATTGATGGATGCTGAAAGAGCCTTAAGTGTAGGTATCATTAATCATTTAGTCGAAGAATCAGAGCTGTTTTCTTTTACGCTAAAATTAGCCACAACAATTGGTACTCGATCACATTTGTCTATAGAAGTAATAAAAGAACAATTTCGTGTATTATCAAAAGCATATGCAATTACGCCTTCTGCATTTGAACGAGTGCAAGGCTTGCGTAGAAAAGTTTATGACAGCCATGATTATGAAGAGGCAATCACTGCTTTTTTAGAAAAACGTCCTGCCAATTTCAACGGGAAATAATCCTAAAAACTGAATGGAATACACCTGTTTTATTTGCTTCGGTTATAATCTCAAACTTCGCAGATAAATAATCGCCTATGAGCCTTGAAAATCCAATATTTATGATAATAAAATAGCATGAACCACAACCATTTTGTATAATAAAATTGCGAAATAAAACCATACAAATGGAGGCTCATGCTATGAAAAGTATAACACAAGACAACTGTCAGACGAAATGCCTTTCGGCAAAATCAATGCAGTTTTTTCAGCAGTATCGTATCGCAAAAATCTTGCACGCTGCCAATGCCAACAAAATCAAGGGAATTCCAGCGCAAGTCTCTCTATATGCAGATGAGAATCTGCAGCCGGACATGTTGCCATTCGGAAGGATACGTTCTACCGTTTCATGAATTCCTGCCATACAAATTGGCGCAAGTTCACTACACTGCTGGTTTCCAGTATCATCTGGCATTTTATTGAGCTATTGACTGACGAGAAGAGACGCAATGTACTTATTATTGACGACTCTATCTTTAGTAGGTCTCATTCGAAAAAGGTCGAGCTGCTGGCGAAGGTATTCGACCATGCTCATGGTCTTTATTGGAATCTACTAGCCGATTTATATTGAGTTATTTAGTAAAACGGGCTAGAAAAATTGAAGTCCCTTTACATTGAAATTCAGGTTTATTTTGCAAAAAAAAAATTTTTTCCTTATAATATATATAAGACGTTGGTAAAATGAATAGTACTTGTCTGGTTGTTTTATTGAAATGAGTTTGGTAATTAAAGAAAGAAGTGGACACGTATGTTAAAAAAAGCAACATTCAAAACTCTTTTTAAATTATGGAACAAAGGCGGTTTTTCTGTCGTGTTCTGGGATGGAGAGGAGGTCTGCTACGGTAGCGAAAAACCTTCATTCAAGATAGTTTTTCATCAGGAACCTAAATTAAGTAATGTGAAAAAAGATCTTACACTTACGTTGGGTGAGGCTTATATGGATGGGCTTATTGATTTTGAAGGATCACTCGATGATGTTATTGCAACAATGTTTAAAAATAATACCAATAAAGAAAAAGCTGATTTTCATTTAAAAGATTTAGCGCTTCAGTTAAAAAATTTTGATGAAACAATAGAAAGTCAAAATATACATAAACATTATGACTTGGGAAATGATTTTTTTGCCTTATGGCTTGATAAAACGATGTCGTATTCCTGTGCATATTTTAAAACCGAAAACGATACGCTGGATCAAGCACAATTACAAAAGATTGATCATAGTTTGAAAAAATTAAACCTAAAAGAAAACGAACATTTATTAGACATTGGCTGTGGCTGGGGCTGGCTTGTCATTCGTGCAGCTCAGCAATATAAAGTTCACGCAACTGGTATTACTTTGAGTAAAGAACAATATGAAGAAGCCCGGGGGCGCGTACATGAACTTGGTTTAGATGAACTTGTTGATATTCGTTTAGAAAATTATATGGATATGGATCCGAAACAAGAACAATTCGACAAAATTATAAGTATTGGTATGTTTGAACACGTTGGACAAAAATATTTGCCGCTATATCTTTCTACGGTTAATGCTTTGTTAAAAAACAAAGGTACTTTTCTTTTGCATTCGATCATGGGGAATTTTGAATCACCAACCAATTCCTGGATGCGAACCTATATCTTCCCAGGTGGCTATGTGCCAACCTTAAGAGAAACTATGCAGCTTTTACCGGAATTTGATTTTCATCTGCTTCATGTCGAAAGCTTGCGATGTCATTACGCAAAAACCCTGGATTGCTGGTATGATAATTTTCAGGAAAAGCTTCCTGAAGTTCGTCAAATGTATGATGAACATTTTATTCGTATGTGGCAGCTTTACCTTAAGGGGTGTGCGTCAGCTTTTCGTGTAGGAGGAATTGATATCTATCAATGTCTTTTAACTAAAGGAATTGATAATGATCGCCCAATGACAGCAGAATATATGTATAAATAAATGGGTATAAAAAACATAAATAGCACCTATAGATTGGACAAAGAAAAAGTGTCTGGTCTATAGGTGCCTTTTTATGTGCTTATATTTACTAGGTAAGATTAGAAGCTGTTTGGTTAAGCATCATTATAAATTAACGAGTGGGAATATCGCCAACACCGTTCAGAACTAACCTTGGATGGTATGGATAATTTTTTATTTCATCGCGACTCGTGACGCCAGAAAGAACTAAGATTGGATCAAGGCCGCTTTCAATGCCAGCGATAATATCGGTGTCCATGCGATCACCAATCATTGCTGTTTCTGCCGAATGAATGCCTAAAATCTGCAGACCGGTTCGCATCATTAGCGGATTTGGCTTACCTACATAGTAAGCGTTTTTTCCAGTTGTGAGCTCAATCGGAGCAACAAGGGCACGGCAGGCAGGTAGAATCCCATTTTCAGAGGGACCGGTAAGATCTGTATTCGTTCCAATGAGTTTTGCTCCATTCAGGACATGCCTCATAGCACTGCATATTAGATCATAGTTGTAATTAAGCGCTTCACCTATAACAACATAGTCGGGGTCGACATCATTAATTGTAATGTTTGCATTATGCAATGCATTAAACAAGCCGGATTCACCGACTACATATGCACTACAGCCTGGGCTTTGATGGCTTAAAAATTTTGCTGTGGCCAGTGCACTTGTGTAAAAATGCCGTTCATCTACATCAAGTCCCATATGAGCTAATTTCTGGTGTAGTTCTTGTGGAGTCTTTCCACTGCTGTTGGTTAGAAATAAAAACTCTTTTTTCTCGCGATATAACCAGTCAACAAAGTCTTTAACCCCGGGGAGAAGTTGGTTACCTTGATAGATTACACCATCCATATCACATATAAAACCTTTTTTTGCTCTTAATAAATCCATAATGACCTCACCTTTCATACTTTTATCCACTACTACCGCTGCTTGCGATTAAATACTAATTGCAGCCTTTAAAGAAATATTCGCTTAGTGTAAGAGATTTCCCTTTTCTTTAGGTAGTAAAGTAAGATTATTTTCTATAGCAAAACAGATGTCATAAAAGCAGGAAACAATACGTTGATAAATAATTTTTATAAATTGATGAAAATTTTTCACTGAGCATAGAGAAAAAACACCTCTTTTCAAGCATTTAAGGGCTAAAAAGAGGTGCTTTTTTTGATTCGGGGAAAAATAAGTTGAAATAAAAATTTGTTTAACCGTGCTAAACTTGAGAAAAGTCGAAGGATTTTAGGTTGTTATTATTTTTTCAGATGGAATGGCACAGTAGAAACGATGACGTTTTTTTGCAGAATTAGCATGGTTCGTAGTATTAAACCAGTCTGGTTGTGTAATAAACGATGCCACCATTTTTTTGTTTCAAATTCTGGAATAAGGATAGTGATATAATCATTCGGACCTTTTCCTTGCGCCAGTTTCTCAATGTAGTCAATTAATGGCTGGATAACAAGTCGGTAGGGTGAATATATGGTCAAAAGTTGGATGCCGGGATTCCAGCAATTCCACTTATCTTCGACTTTTTTACCAATTGCCTCACTGGTAGCGATATGAACAGCGATTACTTCAGTGCCAATGGATTTGGCATAGTTCAGGGTTTGAGCAATAATAACAGTCGGACTGGAAATCGGTACGATGACAATATTTTTCCCACCAGTGATTTCGGCAGAGACTTCCGGGTTCATGGCGTCGAGCGGAAGGTGAAGCTGCTCCGCCATGTCTCTGTAATGACCTTTAATTTTTTTAAAGACAAAAATTATTAACGGGATAAAGATTAGAATGATCCAGGCTCCTTCGGCAAACTTACTGATACCGATAATTAAAACAACAATACCTGTGATAACAGCACCTGTTGCATTAATGACTGCACGACCAACCCAGTAACGGCCTTTGATGCTTTTCCAGTGGCAGACCATTCCAATCTGGGCAATGGTAAACGATAGGAATACACCGATTGCATACAAGGAAATCAGATGGCTTACGTTTCCGTCATAAATCAAAATCAAGACCCCGGCAAATATACTCAGGAGAACAATTCCATTGGAAAAACTAAGTCGTTCACCGCGTTCTCCTAAATAGCGTGGCAGATAGCCATCACTGGCAATAATTGATAAAAGCGGTGGTAAACCATTATAGGACGTATTAGCCGCAAGATAGAGAATTAGCATGGTTGCAATTTGGATGTAGTAATAAAACCAACCGCGGCCGCAAACCAATTCGGTAATTTCTGATAAAGCGGTAGAATTCTCTACTGGTAACAGATGAAAATGCATAATAAGAAAAGCGATGCCCAAAAACATGGTGCCGAGCAGACCGGACATCCAATACGAGGTGATCGTGGTGTTGTGTACTTCCGGACTCTTGAACATTGGAACACCATTGGATATGGCCTCAATACCCGTCATTGAACTACAGCCATTTGCAAAAGCTCGTGTTAATATAAGCAGCATGCTCCAATTAAAAGTGCGTTCCAGTGAAGCGGCTGGAATGATTGGCGCTTGCTGGGTAAATGCCTGATAGCTTCCAATAACAATCAAAGCCAGTATACCAAAAATAAAGGCATACGTTGGATAAACAAAAGCGGTAGCGGCTTCCTTGAGGCCCCGTAAATTTACCAGCATTAAAATAAAAAATAAGACAAATAAATCAAGAGCGACTTCGTGACCGATGAGGATAGGAAAGGCAGATGCAATTGCTTCGGTACCGGCTGAAACACTCACGGCCACGGTCAGTATATAGTCGACGAACAGAGCCGCGCCTGCTGTCAGTGCAGGAAATTCCCCTAAATTATTTTTGGCTACGGCATAGGATCCACCACCGCCAGGATTAGCTTTAGTAACTTGAACATACGATATCATCACAATAGCCAATAAAAACAATATGGCAAAAGCTATAGGTGCCATATAGCCATAGGCTATGATACCCGGTGCAGCCAGAACCAGCATAATTTGTTCCGGCCCGTAAGCAACGGAAGAAAGCGCATCTGAAGAAAAAATGGCTAAAGCTTTCCATTTTGGTAGTTTTTCTTCGGAAATTTCCTGATTGAGTAATGGTCTGCCGATTAGTAAGCGTCTAAGAAAACGCAGCATGAGTTTGTCGACCCCCGATAAAATATATATTCATTTCTAACGGACTTAAAAAAGTGCACAAAAAAAAGACCACAAGAGGGCCTTAGACCCTTATTTTAGCCGACGAAGTTAGCTGACGGGTAGAATGATAAGAAAAAACATCCCTTCCAGCCTAAGCTG
>JBAYAD010000147.1:0-6637 GCA_041669965.1 Selenomonadaceae bacterium | reverse complement strand
TTCCACGAATTAAAATTGGAATATTTATTCGAGTTCCAGGACATCGGATACGTAAGTTTGTCCTTGAGTTGTTCATAAAAAACCGGCAGATTTTGCGAAACCACACCACTCGTTTGATAGTCTGCAGCTGGGTTTTCCTGCTGTTTTTCCTGTGTATCAGCAGCCGCAGCATTTCCAATAACAACCGCAAAAAAACACAATGCTGCCATTAAACTGCATATTTTCCTCATCTAATTTACCTCCGTCTAATTTTTTTCATCCATCAAAACCATTTAATTACACTTTACAGGTTTAAACCTTTTTTAGCAGTATAAATATGTTATAAATTAAATTGAATTTATATTTCAATTTCCCAAAAATTTCTAATTTTAGTATAACCTTTTCCTTTTGTTTTTTCAAGAGTACTGACAGTATAAGCATTTTTTATTACTGCTTTAAATTCCAGCCACGACTTGTTGGACTATTCGATCCTTACGAGCAGGATTTATTTCATTTTTGTCGTATACATATAATAGTAATAAAGAAGAGTGTAGCTATATAAATGATGATTGGTTGTTGTCCGAATTTGCAGTAGAAAAAGGAGTTGTTTGTTTTGGATCAGACCGATAAAATGCTTCATATTAAAAACGTTGATGCTTTAAAAATGATGGCTTCATTAGAAATAAATGTAATTCCCGGTGGTGCCGTATTTCTTTTTATAGAAGACCAGACGGTAAAATGGAAAGCCGCTTCTACTACTTTTGATCTGCCAGTTTTTAGTGTGGGTTCAAATATACGGGACACGAGTATTGCTGTTCGGGCAATGAATGAACGGCGCGTACTGACTGAAAAGGTGCCACGAGCTATATATGGAATGCGATTAAACACGGTGGCGATTCCATTAGTGAATGATGACGGAACTCCTGTAGGCGTATTTTCTATCGTTTTACCACGTCTTCATCCGATAGCCAGTGGTTTTTCTGATTTTGCTCCTATTATTGTTGAATTATTCTCTGAGGGAGCTTTTTTGTACATGTCAGACTTAACAAAAATTGCTTATATTCAATCCTCGAAAAAATTTACGCTCGCTGGAATGGCTGTTGGCTATGAGCTAAAAGAAACTGACATTGCCTATAAAACGATTCATTCCGGTAAAGTGCAATCAGTAGAACTCGGTTCAGAACGCTACGGCGTGCCAGTTTATATTGCAAACTATCCCGTGTATGACGAAGAAAATGGAACGTCAATTGTAGCTACGCTTGGCGTTGTGATTCCAAAATCTCATGCAGGAAACCTAAAGGATATGGCAGGAACTTTATCGAATAACCTAGCTGGCATATCAACAGCAATTGACCATTTGGCAACAACCGCTTCTACAATAAATGAAAATGAACAGGATTTATATAAATATGTGCAGTATGTTACAACAGCAATTGATAAAATAAATACGATTACAGAGTTTATTTCATCTGTATCGAGTCAATCTAACATGTTGGGGCTTAATGCCGCAATAGAAGCTGCCCGAGCTGGTGAAATGGGCCGGGGCTTTGCCGTGGTGGCTGAAGAAATCCGAAAGTTAGCAACACAGTCCGGTGAAACAGTAGCCCAGATTAAAGATTTAACACAAGACATTAAAAAAAATGTAGGTGAAGTGGATAAACGAAGCAGTACTTCCTTAACCGCAAGTGAAGAACAAGCAGCGGCAACGCAGGAAATTTCTGCCAGCATTGAAGAGTTAGTCAATATAACAGAACGTTTAAATACAATGGCAAAAGAATTATAATTTAAAAAACACAAAAGGCCGTCCCTGCATTAGATTGAACACTAATGCAGGGGCGGCCTTTTTAACACTAAGTATGTTTTTCTTTTATCTAATAAAATTCATATAGATTTTTTCTTTTCCAGCAGGAACTTTTACATGGTCTTTGCCATACTCAATCAGTTTCATAATCCATGCCATATTTTCACCGAGGACACTCATGATTTGTTGTCCTTCCTGATCTTGTTTTGCTTCGCCTTGCGCTCTGCCAAACACTACATTCCAATAATTTGATGTTGGTATCACGACTTCTGCATAGTTTAAATAATTGTTCAGCTGATCAAAGGTTGGCATTCCACCAGCACGCCGAACGGCAACAACACTTGCTCCAACTTTGTGTCGAAGCATTCCACCATTTACCGAAGTTACTAAAAAAGCACGGTCCAAAAATGATTTCATGGTCCCAGCAATCGCAGAATAATGCACTGGCGAGCCTAAAATTATTCCATCTGCCTGTTTCATTTTTTGAATCCATTCATTTACTTCATCTGTATCAATTACACATTTTTCATTCATATTTCGGCCGCATCCGCCACAAGCCAAACAACCACGGATAACTTTATTACCAACATGCACAATTTCTACTTCAATATCGTTTTTTTCCAGCTCATTTGCCACTGTTTTAATAGCTTCATAGGTGTTTCCATTTTTATTCGGACTTCCATTAAAAGCAACAACTTTCATCGGTTCAGCCTCCCTAAATTTTATAAATTTACTTCTATTTTTAGTATAAAGCTAAAAAATCAACTTAACAAGTCCCCCAATAACTATTTCGTATAGTAAAGATATGGCCTAGAACGCCACGCTAAAAAAGTAATTCGATACAATACACCAGTTTTTCTAATTTATTGATTCTTTATGAAGACGGTCTAACATACTAATCGTATCAACAAGATGATTGTTGAAGATTTGGCGCGCAATGGAAAGCAGTTCCTTAATCATTGGATCTTGTAATGAATAGGAGACCCGTGTTCCTTCTTTATGCGTCGTCACAATATTTTTGTTGCGAAGAATTGCCAATTGCTGTGAAACAACTGCGCCTTCTACACCACATAAAGATTGTAACTCATTAACATTCTTATCTCCATCACATAAAAGTTCCAAAATGTTAACTCGCAGTGGATGCGCTAACGCTTTAAAAAAATCAGCCTTAAACCGTTGTACCTCTTTATTCATACTTTTTACTCCTTTTACCGTTCAGTTGATTTTAGCAACTATACAAACTACCATGAATAATTTATGATATATAGTATTATTTGAATATATAATACTATATATCTATTAATATTTCAATATAATTATATTGTACATCGTTTTAATATAGGTATATAATAATGAACATGATAATTTTACTGAATATAAAAGGAGTTTTTATGTGACACGTGCTATTAAAATACCTCTAAAGCGTTATTTTACTAGATTTTTTAAAAAAGATTTATTATCGGGACTTACCGTAGGCGTTATTTCATTACCTTTGGCCATGGCTTTTGCTATTGCTTCTGGCGTAAACCCTGAATATGGCATTTATACAACCATTATAGCGGCTTGCTTAGTTGCACTATTTGGTGGAAGCAAGTACCAAGTCGCTGGTCCTACAGGTGCATTTATTCCTATATTACTATCCATTGTATTAGTCTATGGTTATGAAAGTCTGCTTATCGCCGGATTTTTATCTGGGATTATTTTAATTATTATGGGCCTTTTAGATATGGGTTCACTGATCAAATTCATACCACGTTCAGTAACAATCGGCTTTACAGCAGGTATTGCCATCAATATTTTTACTGGTCAGATTGCTAATTTTATCGGTTTGACGGGTCTTGTTCGTCATGAAAGTTTTATTGCCAATATGCAGGAGCTTATTATTCACTTGAGTACCATAAACCCTTACAGTACAATGACGGCAATGATTTGCTTTGTCATCATTCTTATCACACCACGCATCTTACCTCAAATGCCGGGCTCCTTAGCTGGACTCATTATTTCGACCTTGATTGCTTCTCTGTTTTTCCCTAATGAGGTAAGTACCATAGCCTCGACCTTTGGGGGAATACCTAGTACGATTCCTTCTATCAAATTACCTGATTTCACACTAGACAAGTTACACCAACTCCTTCAGCCAGCACTTACGATTGCGATTTTAGGTTCTATTGAATCTTTAATGTCCGCTGTCGTTGCCGATGGTATGACGGGTACGCACCATAATAGCAATCGGGAATTGATTGGTCAGGGAATCGCTAACATGGTTACGCCTTTATTCGGTGGTATTCCGGCAACAGGTGCCATTGCCCGCACCGCAACGAACATCAAATCCGGAGCCGCCACACGTTATTCTGTAGTTATTTCCGCAATTTTTGTGTTAGTCACTATGTTAACAATTGCGCCGTATGCAGGTCTCATTCCACTAGCTAGTATGGCTCCCGTGCTAATGATTGTTGCTTATAATATGAGTGAGCATTACGCCTTTATTGAAATCTTAAAAGTTCGCTCATTTAGTGCCGTGGTATTGCTTATTACATTTTTTCTTACCGTGCTAGTTAATCTAACAGTAGCTGTAGAAATTGGTTTATTACTTGCCACGATGCTATTTGTTAAACGGATGAGTGAAATTATGGTGGTTAGCCAAGTCACTTTAGATAAAGAAAACAATATTATAGAAATTGTGGACGAAGAGTTTCGCTCTGAACATAATTGCCCGCAAATTAGTATTTTTAGTATTAATGGACCGTTGTTTTTTGGTGCTGCACAGATGTTTTCTCAAAGTATTATGAATACCATCAACTATGATCCTGATTTTATCATTCTTCGTATGAGTAAAGTTTCAGTTATTGATATAACTGGTGAAAACCATTTGCGAAGCATCGTTGATCAATTACAGAAAAAAGGAATTACCGTATTAATAGCCGGACTAAGTGGGCAGCCTGAAAAAAAATTAAAGGCAACAGGACTCTATGAAAAAATAGGAGCTGCTTATTTTTTCCCACATACAATTCATGCTCAAAACTATGCCATTGAACATATTGATAAAAATTATTGCACAACGTGTCAAAAAGATGTTTTTAAACAATGTCTACTGGCTAAAAAATAAGTACAGTAAGACAAAAAGTAATCATAATTTTAAAAACCTGCTGAATTCGAAAAAAGCCGAGTCCCCTTTAATGGGAACCCGGCTTTTTATTATGTTGCTGCTATCTATCCTTGTCTCAACAAACACACAAATTCATCAAAAATCGCATAACTTGCGCATGGAGGATTTAGCGATTACGGAACATTCCGCTCCGCCACACTATAAATCATTTACAATATATTTTGGACACTGTCCATCAATAACACGTTGAATGTTTTCAATAGCCTTGGTAAGCATCGAATGGAAACTTTGCACGGTAACACCGCCAATATGTGGTGTTACCAAACTTTTATCTTTAGCATTATCAGAAAGCTGCAATAAAGGATGATCGTTTCCCGGGGGTTCAGGATATAAAACATCAATTGCTGCACCGGCAATTTTTCCCGCCTCCAACACCTTCGCCAATGCAGTTTGGTCAACAATTTCACCTCGGGCAGTATTAATCAGAAAGCTAGTAGCTTTCATCTGCAATAGTTCATTTTCGCCAATCATTCCTCGTGTTTTATCCGTAAGCGGCACATGCAAACTGACGATGTCACTTTCAGATAATAAGCTTTGTAATGATTTATAAGTAACCCCCAAAGATGCTTCTTCCACCAAATGACGATGATTGCTATAATAACTAACGGAAGCCCCTAAGCAATTTAAAATAACAGCAGCTTTTCGTGCAATCGTACCTAAACCAATCAAGCCTATAGAACTGCCGCCTATTTCAGTTAAGCCCTGCTGGAATAATTTTTGCCGGATTGCTGAATACTGTCCTGTTTTTACCTGTCGATCAGCAACAAACAATTGTCTCTGCAGTACTATGATTAAACCAATTGTATATTCCGCCACAGAATCGGCGTTTTGACCAGGAACATTTGCAACTGGTATCCCAAGTTCTTTCGCTGCTTTATAATCCACACCGTCAAAACCAGCCCCCGCCGTTTGCACGAGCTTTAACTGTCGACAATGCCTAAGTACATTCGCTGTGACATTTTGGAATCCCGCTGGCACCAGTAAGTATTCGACACCTTTACAAACAGAAATCAGTTCTTCATCATTCATCGGATTGACAAACAGCACGTTCCAGCCCTGTGGCACATCAACATTCGCCGCTTCAAACCGCCATTTTGGCATAACACTGGCAATAACCATCATTTTTTCACCTTTCATTGCATTAATTTTACCCTTATGAAAAAAATCTTAACAATTTGCCTTTACCTTTTAATTTTTGAAAAAATATATTCCTTTATGTCTTTTTCTTTTGGTGTATTAATGGTAATGCAGTATTGTTTGTACGCCTGAATTTCTTTTTTGGTTAATTCAACTTCTATGCGTAACATTTCTATGTTTTCTGCTTCTTCTTGTTCATTAAATTCATTTTCTTTTTGCAATGGTAATCAACTCCTACTTTATATTCTACAGATTTTAAGCAAAAAAATAAAGCCCTAACCTTTCGTAAGCAGAGCAAAAAGGCAAATATTGTCATCATTTTATCAACAATATTTCTTGTTACGTTAAAAAGGCTCCGGAAAAAGTACAAAGACCTATGCCTGTCATCTGATTTTCCTTTACTCCAACGATTTTATAAAAAGCTACAGAAACTGGTCTTTCGAGCTTATCCATTCACGATAAAGCTTACGTCCCAGCTTCTTTTGCAAAGCAATGCTCGCCTTATTATCGATCTGTACATTTCCATCGCAGCAAGTACATTTGCCTGGCTTTGG
>JBAYAD010000146.1:0-6649 GCA_041669965.1 Selenomonadaceae bacterium | reverse complement strand
TTAGTAACAGGATGTTTGCGTCCAACCGGGCTACGACCTTCCCCACCACCATGTGGATGGTCATTTGGATTCATCGCTACACCGCGATTTGCCGGACGAATGCCTAGCCAACGAGAACGGCCTGCTTTACCGATCGTGATGTTTTCATGTTCAAGGTTACCAACCTGACCAATTGTTGCACGGCAATTGATATGAACCTTACGAAGTTCACCTGATGGCATACGAAGAAGTGCATAATCGCCTTCTTTAGCCATAAGCTGAGCGCCCGCACCAGCCGAACGAACAAATTGTCCGCCTTTACCGATTTTCAGTTCAATATTATGAAGCGTAGTACCAACCGGAATATTCGTTATTGGAAGAGCATTTCCAGGCTTTATATCCGCTTCCGGGCCTGAAACAACCTGATCTCCAACATTAAGACCGTTAGGTGCTAAGATGTAACGTTTTTCACCGTCTACATAGTTCAAAAGTGCAATACGAGCACTGCGATTCGGATCATATTCGATCGTAGCAACGCGTGCCGGAATACCATCTTTTGTCCGTTTAAAATCAATCACACGATCAAGGCGTTTATGTCCACCGCCTTGATGTCTAACTGTCATGCGACCCTGCTGATTACGTCCGCCATGATTTATAAGCGTTTCAACGAGGGATTTTTCAGGCTTATTTGTCGTGATCTCATCAAATGATGCCACTGTCATAAATCTTCTGCCTGCAGAGTATGGTTTAAAACTTTTTATTGCCACTTGCTTTACCTCCTTTTCCCAAACCTTACGCTTCGAAGAATTCTATAGATTCTCCAGCTGCAAGTTTTACGATTGCTTTTTTATAGTCAGAACGCTTACCCATGCTGCGTCCCATACGTTTTACTTTACCGGTAACATTTACCGTATTTACCGAAGCCACTTTTACTTTAAATACTTCTGCAACGGCTCTGCTGATTTCAATCTTATTTGCGTTATTATTAACAACAAATACATATTTACCCTCAGCCATGAGTGCCGTCGTTCTTTCCGTAATAAGCGGACGGATCAAGATATCACGTGCGTCCATTATGCAAGTACCTCCTCAATACGTGTAATAGCATCTTTTGTAATGAAGAGCTTGTTATGATTCAATATATCATAAACATTCAATCCAGAAGTATTGATGGCTTTTACACCAGGAATATTGCGCGAAGACTTTTCTACATTTTCAGCTTCATCAGCTGTAATAATGAGAGCTTTCTTTTCTACGCTAAAATCATTAAGCATTTTGACAACATCTTTTGTCTTCGGTGCTGCAAAATCAAGATTTTCTAAAACGACAAAATCTCCACTTTGTACTTTATCAGATAAAGCACATTTAATTGCTAAACGACGCTGCTTACGCGGCATGCTGAAAGCATGTGAACGAGGTGTAGGTCCGAAAACCGTACCACCGCCGACCCAGATTGGGGAGCGAGTCGATCCGCTTCTTGCACGGCCTGTGCCCTTCTGCTTCCAAGGTTTACGTCCGCCACCGCGCACAAAACCTCTGGTTTTCGTCGCATGCGTACCAAGACGCTGCGATGCGAGCTGCATAACGACTGCTTGATGGAGAAGCGCTCCATTCACTTCAACGCCGAATATGCTTTCATTTAATTCTAAATCACCAGCCTGCTGACCTGTGACTGTATAAACTGCTACTTTAGGCATAATATAGCATATCCTCCTTCCAATTAGTTTTTACCCGGTTTAACCGTGTTTTTAATAACGACAACGCTATTCTTTGGTCCCGGAATAGCACCTTTAATTAAAAGTAAGTTACGATCAGCATCTACTCTGACTACACTTAAACGCTGTACAGTAACACGCTGAGAACCCATATGACCTGGCAGCTTTTTACCTTTTAATACACGTCCACCATGACCACTAATCATCGCACCAGTAGACCCTGGTTCACGATGTGACTTGGAACCATGCCCCATAGGGCCACAAGCGAAGTTATGACGTTTAATAGTACCAGCAAAACCTTTACCTTTTGATGTACCTGTAACGTCAACTAATTCGCCAGCACTAAATATATCAACGCCGATTGTATCCCCGACTTTATATTCAGAAGCATCAGTCAAACGCATTTCACGAATGAATTTTACTGGTGAAACACCAGCCTTTGCGAAGTGACCTTTCATTGGTTTCGTTACTTTATATTCTTTCATATCACCAAAGCCGATCTGTACAGCATTATAACCATCATTTTCGATTGTTCTATTTTGAACAACGATATTTTTAGCAGATTCAACAACTGTAACAGGGACTACTTTACCTTCTTCAGTGAAGATTTGAGTCATACCTAGTTTTTTACCCAAAATTGCTTTAGACATTCATTCCACCTCCTCTTACAATTTGATTTCGATATCCACACCAGCTGGCAAATCCAAGCGCATTAAAGCATCTACAGTTTTGGAAGTTGGTTCTAAAATATCAATAAGACGTTTATGAGTTCTCATTTCGAACTGTTCGCGTGAATCCTTATTAACATGTGGAGAACGCAAAATTGTAAAAATGTTCTTTTCAGTAGGTAGTGGAATAGGACCGGATACCATTGCACCCGTTCTTTTTGCAGTATCAACAATTTTCACTGCACTCTGATCAAGAGCTTTATGATCATACGCCTTTAAACGAATTCTAATTTTTTGCTGTTTAGACAATTTATTTTCCTCCTTATCGCTCAGGTTCAAGACCCGAACACTTCTCCGTGCTAGTTCCCTCGCAGACACGAGCAATCTACCACGTCATCGCATTGGGGGGTACCAAAAAACCTTTATATAAGGGCGACGAATCCGCCGCCCTTATATAATTTAAACATCAATTATTCTTTAATTTCAATTACGCGACCAGCGCCAACTGTATGGCCACCTTCACGAATTGCAAAACGTAAACCTTTTTCGATAGCAATCGGAGTGATGAGTTCAATATCCATTTCGATGTTATCGCCAGGCATTACCATTTCAGTACCTTCAGGCAAGTTTACAACACCAGTTACATCCGTTGTGCGGAAATAAAACTGTGGACGATAATTTGTGAAGAATGGTGTATGACGACCACCTTCTTCTTTCGTCAATACATAAACCTGAGCCTGAAATTTCGTATGTGGATGAATCGTACCCGGTTTAGCAAGAACCTGACCGCGCTGAATTTCCTTACGATCAATACCACGAAGTAATGCGCCTATGTTATCACCAGCAACAGCACTATCAAGCATCTTGCGGAACATTTCAATACCTGTAACCGTTGTAGATTTTGCTGCATCTTCCATGCCAACGATTTCTACAACATCATTCAGTTTAAGTTCGCCACGTTCAACACGACCCGTAGCAACAGTACCACGACCCGTAATTGTAAATACATCTTCAACCGGCATCAAGAAGGGTTTTTCTGTATCGCGAACCGGAGTTGGGATGTATTCATCAACAGCATCCATGAGTTCCATAATCTTAGCCTTGTACTTTTCATCGCCTTCAAGAGCCTTAAGTGCGGAACCTGTAATAACCGGGATATCATCACCAGGGAAATCATAACTGGAAAGAAGTTCGCGAACTTCCATTTCGACAAGTTCAAGCAACTCATCATCATCAACCATATCTGCTTTATTCAGGAAAACGACCATTGCTGGTACACCAACCTGACGGGCAAGAAGAATATGTTCGCGTGTCTGTGGCATAGGGCCATCAGCTGCACTAACAACAAGGATTGCGCCATCCATTTGTGCTGCACCAGTGATCATATTCTTTACATAATCGGCATGACCCGGGCAGTCAACATGAGCATAATGTCTTTTTTCAGTTTCGTATTCAACGTGAGCCGTATTGATTGTAATCCCACGTTCTCTTTCTTCCGGAGCCTTATCAATCATGGAATAATCCATGAAAGAAGCGCCGCCCTTTTCTGAGAGCACTTTCGTGATTGCAGCCGTCAGAGTAGTCTTGCCATGGTCAACGTGACCGATTGTACCAATGTTTACATGTGGTTTTGTTCTTTCAAACTTTTGTTTAGCCATTGTAAGTAATTTCCTCCCTTATTCGCCTTTGTTTTTAGCGACAATATTATCTGATATATTTTTAGGAACTTCATCATAGTAAGAAACTTCCATGGAGTAGTTCCCACGACCCTGAGTTTTAGAACGTAAGTCCGTAGAGTACCCGAACATTTCAGAAAGTGGAACAAACGCATCAATTACTTGTGCACCATTACGCGCTTCCATACCTTCGATACGTCCACGACGTGAGTTCAAGTCACCGATTACATCACCCATATAATTTTCCGGAACAATAACTTCAACCTTAACATACGGTTCAAGAAGTACCGGTGTAGCTTTTTGGGCACCAGATCTAAATGCCATGGAACCAGCGATCTTAAATGCCATTTCCGAAGAATCGACATCATGGAAAGAACCGTCAAAAACAATTGCCTTAATATCAACCATCGGATAACCAGCAACAACACCATTTTCCATTGCTTCTTTAACTCCGGCTTCAATCGGGTTAATAAATTCTTTAGGAATGGCCCCGCCAACAACTTTATTTTCAAAGCTGAAGCCTACACCAGGGTCCTGCGGAACAAGTTCAAGCCAGCAATGACCATATTGACCACGACCACCAGACTGACGTATAAACTTGCCTTCCGCCTTAATCGTCTTACGAATCGTTTCGCGATAAGCAACCTGCGGTTTACCAACCGTACAGTCAACTTTAAATTCACGAAGCATACGGTCAACAATGATTTCCAAATGAAGTTCACCCATACCAGAAATAATTGTCTGTCCTGTTTCAATATCCGTTCTTACGCGGAAAGTAGGATCTTCTTCTGCAAGTTTCTGAAGTGCAATACCCATTTTTTCCTGGTCGACCTTCGTTTTTGGTTCAACTGCAACAGAAATAACTGGATCAGGAAATATCATTGATTCAAGAATGATCGGTGCGTCTTCATCACACAGCGTATCACCAGTCGTTGTATCTTTTAAACCAACTGCAGCAGCGATATCACCACTATAGACCTGTTGCAGTTCTTCACGATGGTTTGCATGCATCTGAAGGATACGACCAATACGTTCTTTCTTTCCTTTTGTTGAGTTGTATACATAAGAACCTGCGGATAACGAACCGGAATATACCCGGAAGAACGCGAGTTTCCCTACATATGGATCAGCCATAATTTTGAATGCTAACGCTGAAAAAGGCGCACTATCATCAGATGGACGATGATCTTCTTCTCCAGTATCAGGATCTGTTCCTTTAATTGCAGGTACATCTGTTGGTGCTGGCATATAGTCAACAACAGCATCAAGCATTGGCTGAACACCTTTATTTTTATAAGAAGTACCACAAGTAACAGGGCACATCTTGCAGGCGATCGTAGATTTACGAATAGCGCCTTTGATTTCTTCTTCAGTAAGTTCTTTGCCGTCGAGATACTTCATCATGAGTTCATCGTCGCTTTCAGCAACTGCCTCAATGAGTTTCTGACGATATTCTTCGGCTTGTTCTTTTAAGTTATCCGGAATAGCAACCTCATCACTTACTCTGCCAAGATCATCTTCATAAATAATAGCATCCATTTTGACAAGATCGATAACTCCAAGGAAGTCATCTTCCGAACCGATAGGAAGCTGAATTGCAACTGGATTTGCATGTAAGCGTTCATGCATCATTTTGATGACGTTGAAAAAATCCGCTCCAACAATATCCATTTTATTAACGTATGCCATACGCGGCACGTTATATTTTTCAGCCTGACGCCATACTGTTTCAGTCTGAGGTTCAACCCCACCCTTTGCAGTCAGTACAGCTACCGCACCATCAAGCACTCTTAGTGAACGTTCCACTTCAACTGTAAAGTCCACGTGGCCTGGTGTGTCTATGATGTTGATACGATGTTCTTTCCAGTGGCAAGTAGTTGCAGCCGAGGTAATTGTGATACCTCTTTCCTGTTCCTGTGCCATCCAGTCCATTGTAGCAGCGCCTTCATGAACTTCACCAATCTTGTGCACTTTACCTGTATAAAAGAGAATACGTTCAGTAGTAGTGGTCTTTCCGGCATCAATATGTGCCATAATTCCTATATTACGAGTTTTTTCAAGTGAAAACTCTCTGCCCACTATTACATCGCTCCTTAAATTTCAGATACTTTTAATGATTACCAACGGTAATGAGCAAATGCTTTATTAGCTTCAGCCATCTTATGAGTATCTTCTTTTTTCTTAATTGCTGCGCCTGTGTTGTTAGCAGCATCCATAAGTTCACCAGAAAGTCTTTCATTCATTGTCTTTTCACCGCGAAGTCTTGCATAGTTTACAAGCCAGCGAATCCCGAGTGTCATACGACGATCAGGACGGACTTCAATTGGAACCTGATAGTTTGCACCGCCAACACGGCGTGCACGTACTTCAAGCACCGGCATAGCATTTTTTAAAGCAGTTTCAAATACTTCCAAAGGATCTTTGCCAGTCTTAGCACGAATGCTTTCGAATGCATCATAAACAACTTTTTCAGCAACGCCTTTCTTACCGGAAAGCATTACCTTGTTAATAAATTTCGTTACGATCTTAGATTTATATACCGGATCCGGCAATACATCACGTTTAGGTACAGGACCTTTTCTTGGCATTGATATCCCTCCTTACTTATTAA
>JBAYAD010000145.1:0-6662 GCA_041669965.1 Selenomonadaceae bacterium | reverse complement strand
TGATTCGTTTCTTCTGAAATCTTGCACTGCAGGCTCATTAGATCATGATACCGTTCCTGCATAATATCCTCTGAAATCTGATTTGGCATATCATAGGCCGGTGTATCCTCTTCCCGGGAATACGTGAACACACCAACTTTATCAAAATGCTGCTGTTCTACAAAGTTACGCAGAGTCTGATACTGTGAATCAGTTTCTCCCGGAAAGCCAACAATAAACGTTGAACGAATCGTCACATTCGGAATGCGTTCACGGACCTTCTTCAGCAGTATTTCGACGTCTTCACTCGTATCGGGACGATTCATGTGCTTCAATACGGCATTATGTGCATGCTGCAGTGGCAAATCAACATATTTGCAAATTTTTTCTTCCTTTGCAATAACATCAATAAGATCATCTGTAAAAAACTTAGGATAACAGTAAAGAATGCGTACCCATTTAAGCTTATCTACTTTGACAACTTCCTTAAGAAGTTTTGCCAGACTTGGCTTACCATAAAGATCATGCCCATAATTCGTCGTATCCTGCGCAATAAGATTAATTTCCTTTACTCCACGTTCTGTAAGGTGCTCAATCTCCCGCTTGATGTCCTCAACCGTGCGGCTGCGGTACTTCCCTCTTACCATTGGTATTGCACAAAATGCACAATGATTATTGCAGCCTTCGGCAATCTTCACATAAGCAGAGTATTCTGGTGTCGTCATAATACGCGGTGTCTTTTCATCATAAATAATCTCGGACTCACCCGCCAGAACGACACGATTTCCTTTGAGTGTTTCATTAACAGCTTCCATGATACGCTGCCATGCGCCTGTACCAACAATCGCATCAGCTTCCGGAATTTCATCCAAAAGCTCTTGCTTATAACGCTGTCCCAGGCAGCCAGCAATAATCAAAGAACGACATTTTCCACTCGTTTTATACTCAGCCATATTCAGCACAGTCGTTATTGACTCTTCCTTGGCAGACTTGATAAAGCTGCAGGTGTTTACAATAAGAATCTCTGCTTCAGCTGGATCCGGTGTAAATTCAATGTTATTATCCCGAAGTATTCCCAGCATTACTTCTGTATCAACAAGATTCTTGGCACAGCCAAGACTAATAAAACCTGCTTTCACTAACTTTTCCCTCCTACTACTCAAAATGAGTAAAGTTCAGACAAGTATATCCTGTCTGAACTATTCTTCTTACTTCAAACGTATGTTTTTAACCCAGCGATCAAGGACAGCATGTTTCTGCTGTGCCGAAAGATTCGTGACATTGTCAAAAAGCACAAGATTCTTGCCACTAAAAGACTTGTAAGCAATCGTTGCATGATTCGTTGGTACAAAGAAAAAACTATTTTTCTGCAAAACGAGCTGCACTTCATCCCCAAGCAACCAATCCATAAATTTCTTTGCTGCCTCCCTATTAGAAGTTCCCTTTAGTATTCCTGCACCAGTAAGTTTATAAGCCGTTCCATCCGTAGGATAAATTATGACAAGTGGAAACCCCTCATTGATATAACGAAGCGTTTCACTCTGAACAGCAATCGAAATATCCACTTCACCCATACCAGCCATACGAACCGGTGTGGATAAATACTTTGAATACTGTATCACCTTTGGATGCAGCTTGCGCAGCATTGTGAATACTTGATTTTCGTCATACTGTGCAATTAACGTAAAAAGCAGATTTGATGATGCATCTGCTGCCAGAAAATCGGTTATGCCAATCCGCACATTATGAAAATCCGCTAAATCATTCCATGTTGTAGGAATTCGCGGCAATGTCTTCAAATAGTCTCGATTTGCACAAAATACGATTGGATCATACCACGTTCCAACCCAGAATGCGTTTTCATCTTTAAACTTTTTCGGCACCAAATCACTTTGCTCTGAAACATATTTTACAAACTTCCCATCTACAGCAGCCTGCTGCAGAATCTCTCTATCAGCAAGAACAAGATCGCCCTTATCTTTTAATGATTTGCTATTCTCCTTCATCCTTATAAACAGTTCTTTTTCCGTTAGCGGAACAAAATGCACTTTTACTTTATGCGCCTTCTCATAGTCCGCAGCTAAAACCGCAAGATTCTCTGTTGGCAGTGTCGTATAAACCGTCAAACTCTGTTCTGCCTTGTCCTCCTCAGGCTCATCTGCATAGCCAGCCAAATATGTAGTCCCTCCTATGAGAATGATCACCAGCATAAATGTTATAAATAACAACAATGTATATCGTTTCATTGCAAATATCCCCCAACAAAAACAGCCCTTTGTCAAACATACCTATTATCTATTATAAACAATATACGCATTTTATACAACCTTTATTCACAAAAAACAGATGACTGTCAAAAACAAACAGCCATCCCCTCTATTTCAGCCAACTTTATTTGCTTTTTCTCATCCAAATAGGGATATCAATATTATTCACTTTGAATA
The DNA here is from genome assembly GCA_041669965.1 of Selenomonadaceae bacterium. Classification (GTDB taxonomy): domain Bacteria; phylum Bacillota; class Negativicutes; order Selenomonadales; family Selenomonadaceae; genus UBA1792. The sequence continues at coordinate 4,239 of JBAYAD010000145.1, read as the reverse complement.
CATCAATTTTTTGTGAGGCTCCTGTATCTGCATTAAAACTTTTTTCTGTAAGCTTCGGAATAATCGGGCTGTCACCATCAAATCCCGTTGCAATAACGGTTACCCTTACTGTGTCTTCCATTGTATCATCAATTGCTGCACCAAAAATAATATTCGCATTTTCGTGGGTAGCTTCCGAGATGATTTCCGATGCTTCATTAACTTCAAAAAGGCTAAGTTTCGAGCTGCCCGTAATATTTAGCAAAACGCCCTTGGCCCCTTGAATTGATGTCTCGAGAAGGGGGGAGTTAATTGCTGCCTTAGCCGCCGTTACAGCAGCATTATCACCGCTGCCCTCACCAATTCCCATAAGTGCAGATCCTGCGTTCGTCATAATAGACTTCACATCAGCAAAGTCAAGATTAATGAGTCCTGGAACTGCGATAAGGTCAGATATTCCCTGTACACCTTGTCGCAAGACATCATCTGCAATGCGAAAGGCTTCCATCATTGATGTTTTTTTATCAACGACCTGCAGTAAACGATCATTGGGAATTGTAATAAGCGTATCCACATTTGCTTTAAGATTTGCTATTCCACTATCTGCCTGATTAAAGCGTTTACGGCCTTCAAAAGTAAATGGCTTTGTTACAACTCCAACTGTAAGTGCACCAATTTCACGCGCACATTCTGCAACGATCGGAGCTGCGCCCGTACCTGTTCCACCGCCCATACCCGCTGTAACAAACACCATATCTGCTCCCTGCAGCGCTGCAATGATTTCTTCGCGGCTTTCTTGTGCGGCTTTTTCACCAATTTCTGGTTTTGCTCCGGCACCAAGACCTCGCGTAAGCTTTTCGCCAATCTGCATACGCTTTGGTGCCATTGCATGCAAAAGTGCCTGTGCATCCGTATTCACCGAAATGAACTCTACACCCTTAAGACCCGCAGAAATCATACGATTCACAGCATTGTTACCACCGCCGCCGACACCAATTACTTTTATTTTCGCGAATTGTTCCAGATCCATATCTAATTCGATCACTATAAATAACCTCCGTGATATTCATATTTGAGCACCTTGCAGCGACAATTCAGTTTGCAGCCAAACAGGTATATTCTTTGTTTCATCAAAAGCATTCATGTTTTTTACATTTCATTTTTATATTATTCAATAAAAATGGCTTTTATCCTTTTTTCTCAAAACATTTTTTTAAGAAAAATATACGATTGCCTATTTTTTTAAAAAATAACAACGGATAATTGCGAGATTCTGAAATATTCTAAGTCCAAATGCAAGAAGTGCTACATAATACAGATCAATCCCCAGACGATCACCAACATAGACCAGTACAGCTGCTAAAAGTGCATTTGTAAAAAATCCAGAGATAAATATTATATTATCAAATTTTTCCTCTGCTGCTGCCCGCAGTCCACCAAACACAGAGTCAAGCGAAGCAAGAAGTGCCACAGAAAAAAGTTTTGCATAAGCTACAGGAATAAACAAAGGACAAAAAAAACCTGCAAGAATACCAATGAGAAGTCCAATAACAGGTAAAATCACTTGTTTTCTCCCTCCTGACTTACCGCCTTTGCCAGCTTAAGCTGAAAGGACCCTTTATAAGCCGGAACCTGCACATTTGCATCCTGCCTTATATTAAGCTGGATGCCCCATACCTTCAACGTCTCAGCAACACCGCCGCGCATATTAAGCGCATTCATAAGGCTTTGTACATCACCAATTGCACAGATCTCATACGGTGGCGCTGAACGCACATTATTTACAGAAAGTGTTGGCCCGGCACAACGAATTTCCGATGTCGCAACAAGACGCTGTCCATTAATTGACACAGCCTCCGCTCCGGCTGCCTTAAGTTCATTAATAACCCTTAAAAGATCATCATCATGAATAAGATAAAGATTAGGATTCTCGCCTGCCTTCGATATACTTTTACTATCATCCAACGAGACAATAACCCCTGGCCCTTCTACCGCCATCGCACCAGAAAACATTCGCAAATCCTTTATTGCCTTCACTTCCATTTCATGACCGGAAGTCTTTTTCAGCTCATTAATTTCATTCTGCAAATCATTTCGTTCCTTTTCCGTCTGCAGGAGGCGTTCAGACAGATCTTCCACTCGCTGCTGCGAAACAGAAGACTTCGAATCCTGTGTCGTCCGAAACTGCACTGCCAGCATGAACCCTAGTACCATACAAACGCAGGCAATGGAAATGCGTCCTTGTTTTATTGTTAGCATCAAGTTCCTCCTCTTATTTTCTAAATTTTATAAACGGCGAGGCAAAATCAAAATCAATATATTCTATTGGATGTTTAGCTATCTTTAGTTCAGCCAAAAAACCCTCTGTCAACTTTGCTTTTTCCTCAAGACGTTCCAAAGTACCAATGCGAATCTGTACAGATCCTGCTGTGTACGCTATCGCACGATCTGGTAACACAATATGGATTTCCACCAATTGTTTAACTGATTCAGGATCGAGATAAGTCAGGTATTTTAAGACCTTTTGCACTGATGATTCTTGTATTTCATCACCAACATAAAGATCCCTCACTATAATACCTGTAACCATAGGTACTTCTATGTTCTTAGGACTACGATATGCATCCAGTACTTTTCCTTCATGGTCTATCTCCAGATAACCATATTCACAGGCAATCCTTGCCAGCGGGACACGTTCCTGCACTTGAATTTCGACAGTTGATGGAAAAACTCGCCGCACAGATGCTTTTTCTATACGAAGATCCCCATTCAACTGTTCTGTCATCTTATTCGTATGCAGCTGAAATATATTTTCCCCCTCAAAAGCTCCGGCAATCCGGCAAACATCTTCTGTTGGAATATACATATTTCCTACGACCTTAATATTTCTCACCTTAAATAAAGGAGAAACAAGCAATACTGCCAGCGCTATGCAAAAAAAAGCCGAAACTATTATGATTGTTACCGTTCTTTTTGAAATCATATGTGACTTCGTGTCGTGCACTCCCATGGTAGTTCCTCCTACGCTCTGCTATAGCTCCTCCATTATATATAATACATAGCTAAATTCATTATATACTAACTATAAAAATTTTTAAAACCGACTTTTGTCTCATATAAAACGCCAGACAAAGTTTTCTGTCCGGCGTTTCTCTGGTACTATACCCCGTTCCTACTTTTCACAGTCTACCATCTGTAATAGCCGTTCACAAAGTTCCGGAAACTCAACCCCCATTGCGCGTCCCGCATCCGGGACAAGTGAAAGCTCTGTCATACCCGGTACGGAATTTACTTCGAGTACATAAGGGACATTTTCTTTACTGAGCATAACATCTACACGTGCAACACCCTTACAGCCGCAAACCGTAAAAGTTTTAATTGCCAGCTGTTTGATTTGCGCTGTAAGCTCTGCCGGAATCACTGCCGGAATTATATGGGTAGATGCTCCCTTTGTATATTTGCTTTCATAATCATAGCGACCCGATGATGTCGTGATTTCTATGATCGGAAATGCTTCTTTTTCCTCATTGCCCCATACGGCAACCGTAAGTTCCCTGCCATTAATAAATTCTTCGACAAGAACTTCCTGACTGTAAGAAAATGCTGTTTTGAGTGCTGGTTCTATATCCTCATTTTTTTCAATGATAAAAACCCCAATGCTGGATCCTTGTGATGCTGATTTAATAACAAGCGGCAGAGAAAATTCAGCAACAAGTTCTTCAGAAAGCACACGTCCCATGTCCTTCCTGACATATGTCTTAGAATAGGGAGTTGAGATGCCTTCAGCCCGGAATATGCGCTTCGAAGCAGCCTTATCCATTGTTATAGCAGCTGCAAGCACACCAGAGCCGGTATAAGGAATCCCCAAAAGATCAAGTGCTCCCTGCATAACACCATCTTCGCCAAATTTGCCATGCATTGCATTAAATACAACATCACAACCGCTTTTTTTTATCTGTTCAGCAAAGTTTTTTGGCTCAAACTCCAGTCCGTCTGCATGATACCCTTTTGATTTAAGCGCATTCAGTACCGCCATACCAGTTTTTCGTGAAACCCCAGCCTCTGAAGAAGGCCCACCCATGACTACCGCTATTTTCTTATCTTTCACAAAAAAGCCTCCCAGCTTTATTCCTTGTCAATAAACAAAGAACATCTTATCTTTTTTCTTCATTCTCGTTTTTTAGCAAAGCAACAAGTTCTTCCCCCGTAAGATAAATATCACCTGCCCCCATCGTAATAAGAAGATCACCCCTTTTTACG
>JBAYAD010000144.1:0-6752 GCA_041669965.1 Selenomonadaceae bacterium | reverse complement strand
TGCTGCAATTGCTTCAAAGAATGAATCAAGCGGAAATGTGGTTATGAGTGAGCATATCGATAAAATCATGAGGGATATGGAAGAATTAAAAAAGAAATATCCGGCTTATTTTAAGAAATGATGTAAAGTTTGAAGAGCGGGCATCCTATTGAAGTCATTTACAATAAAGTTCAAATGAGTTTTGTATGATACAAATTGAATTCAGTATGTTTGTGTTGAATTATTTTTTGGATATGCAGTGTGCTGGTCAATATAGTTTGAGTTTCGCATGCTCGAAGGAGTGTTGTAATATGGATGTAAATATCATATTGTTTGATGACTTTGAAACATTAGATGCGTTTGGTCCTGTGGAGATTTTAGGACGTATTGAAAGCTATACATTGCGGTATTTTTCTTTACAAGGTGGTATTGTTACAAGTCGACAGGGCTTGCGGGTTGAAACGATGCCTTTAATGAAAGCTGCGTCAGATGGAATTGTATTGTTGCCAGGTGGTCAGGGAACTCGTGTGCTGGTAAACGAAGTGAGTTTTCTTTCAGCAGTTACCAATATGGCAAAACATGCAGCATATTGTTTGACGGTATGCACAGGTTCAGCCATTCTGGCAAAGACAGGGCTGCTGGATAGAAGAAAGGCAACCTCGAATAAGAATGCTTTTGACTGGGTGAAAGAAATTAATCAAAAGGTAAACTGGCAGATGCATGCCAGATGGTCAGTCGATGGAAAATATTATACATCCTCCGGAGTATCAGCAGGTATGGATATGGCTCTTGGTTTTATCAGTGATCGGTTTGGCAGAGAAAAAGCAAGCGCTGTTGCGGTAAGTATTGAATATGTCTGGAATGATGATCAAAGCAATGATTTGTTTGCGAAAACAGGCAAATAGATATATGAAAAGATGTGAGGCCGAGATTTTAGTAAAGCGAAATAAAAATAAAAAGCAGTATTTTTTTATTATATAATCATCATAGAGAATACTGCTTTTTATCATGCAGAAATGTGGAGGGTGAAGCGATGAAAGTAGAGAAAGAAAAAGAACTTTATCAAATCGTTACCACGAGATTCGGGGAACTGACACTTGTTGCAACAGAGCAGGCAGTAACGCAGGTCTTATTTGGCAGCATAGTATTAAAGCATGCACATTCAGGAACAAATAAAGTGCTCAGGCAGGCAGCAAAAGAAATTGAGGAATACATGGCATGGGAGCGCCGGGTGTTTTCAGTTCCACTTGCATATGAGGGTACAGCATTCCAGAATAAGGTTTGGACATCGTTGCGGGATATTCCCTATGGGGTAACATGCAGTTATAAGGAATTGGCTGAAAGTATTGGTGATCCCAAGGCCAGCCGGGCTGTGGGAAACGCAAACAATAAGAACCCCTTGCCAATTTTTATTCCCTGCCACCGTGTGATTGGTTCGGATGGCAGTCTTGTCGGCTATGCCGGTGGCATTGAAATAAAACAAAAGCTTTTAAAACTAGAAAGAAATTATACCATATAAAATAAAGCGCAAATTATTGTCCGTTTATGTCGCGAGGTGCGGCATAGCAAAAAACGCAACAGAGGGAAGATCATCTTTCCAATGTTGCGCTTTTTTGCGATTGTATGTTTTTGTGTTTGCCAGTTTACGCGTGATCGGACTCATAATACTCCAAGTGCTGCGCTTTTTACAGTCATACTTTTTTTGTGCTTTTTTTTGAAAGCTTTTCATAAGGAATAAATTTTTCCATGGCAATGCTCCTTTACAATATATAATACAAATAAATTGTACTATATATTGCAGCGATAAGCTATTGCAAATTGAAATAAATATTACTTTTCGATTTTTGTTACATCATATCCTGCATCGTCTATTGCAGTGCGAATAGAAGCTTCATCAGCAGATCCTTCAATGACGGCATAGCCGTCTTCAAGATTGACTTCGCTGATTTTTGTAATGCCATTAAGTCCTTCCAATGCTTCTTTTACATGAGCGACGCAGTGTGAGCAGCTCATTCCTTTAATAAATATTTTCATATGGTTTCCTCCTTTATAATAGAGCCCATAAGGGCAATTTGGCGACTGATCTTACATTAGTTTTTAAAATGAAAGCTTCGCAGGCGCAAGGCATTAGTAAGAACCGATACAGAACTCAGACTCATCGCAGCAGCAGCAATCATTGGGTTCAGAAGGGGACCGCCAAAGAAGTGGAGTACACCCATGGCAACAGGAATGCCGAGAATATTGTAGCCAAAGGCCCAACCAAGATTTTCCCGGATGTTGCGCATTGCTGCGTGGCTGAGTTCAATTGCTTTTGCTACATCACGCAGATCACTGTGCATGAGGACAATATCAGCACTTTCAATGGCAACATCTGTACCGGTTCCGATAGCGATACCAACATCTGCTCTCGTAAGAGCAGGTGCATCGTTGATGCCATCACCGACCATGGCAACGGTTCGGCCACGGGTCTGCAAAAGCTGGATTTCTTTGGCTTTATCAGCAGGAGTGACCTCCGCACGTATGTGACTGATGCCGAGTTTGCGACCGATTGCGGCGGCGGTGTGGCTGTTGTCGCCAGTGAGCATAATAATGTCAATATGCATAGCAAAAAGCTGACCAATGGCTTCTTTGCTTTCTGGTTTAATCGTATCAGCAAGGGCAATAATTCCTTTACATGTAGAACCAAGTGCAACAAAAACGGGTGTTTTTGCATCAGCAGCAAATTTATCTGCTTGTTTTTGCAAATCTTCGCTGATTGATACATTTTCGTCCAATAGCCAGGAACTCTTTCCTACACGCAGTGTCTGGTTGTTTAGTATTGCTTCAATACCTTCACCGGGGATTGCCTGAAAAGCTGCCAGTGTATGGAGATGCAGGTTTTGATCAACAGCATATTGGACGATTGCCTGCCCGAGCGGGTGTTCTGACCCTTTTTCAGCTGAGGCAGCCAGTGAAAGGAGCGTATCATCAAGGATACCTTCTGTAATAATGTCGGTAATAGATGGTTTACCCGTTGTCAGCGTGCCGGTTTTATCAAGTACGATGGTATCGATATGATGCGCAGTTTCAAGAGCTTCGCCGCCTTTGATAAGAATACCATATTCAGCTCCTTTACCAGTAGCAACCATAATCGCTGTCGGTGTAGCAAGACCAAGAGCACAGGGACAAGCGATAACAAGCACGGAGATAAAAATCGTAAGAACAAAGACCGCAGAGGCTCCAGTAAAAGCCCAATAGGCAGCGGCAAGAATTGCGAGTACAATAACAGTCGGAACGAAGTAAGCCGACACCGTATCGGCAAGCTGGGAAATTGGTGCCTTTGATTCCTGAGCATCTTCGACGAGCTTGACAATGCGGGCAAGTGCGGTATCCTTACCAACTTTTGTGGCCTTGTATTTAAAAAATCCTGTTTTATTTATAGATGCTCCGTACACAAGATCTCCAGGCGATTTTTCTACTGGCATGGATTCACCTGTGAGCATCGATTCATCGATGCTCGTGCGGCCATCAACAATCTCGCCATCGACAGATAAAGCTTCGCCCGGTTTAATGATAATGATATTGCCAGGAATAACATCCGCAGCAGGGATTTCTTTTTCTGCACCATTATCGAGAATATGAGCCGTCTTAGGTGCAAGATTTAGAAGTGTATGTATTGCATTTGAGGTTTTGTTTTTTGCAATGGCTTCAAGATATTTTCCTAGTGTAATAAGCGTAAGAATTGTACCAGCGGATTCAAAATAAAGTGACATCGTATAGCTTGTATCGCCACCGGCAATTTGCAAAAGAGCAAAAAGACTGTAGAGGACAGCTGCGAGTGTACTTACCGCAATAAGCGAATCCATATTTGGACTCAGCTGGAAAAGGCTTCGTAAACCAATCGTATAAAATTTATAGCCGATAAGCATAATTGGAAGCGTGAGACCGAGTTGAATCATAGCAAAATTTAGTGGGTTTGTTTCGGGGGCAAGCATTGGTGGAAGAAAAACTGCGCCAACCTGCATCGTCACCATATTACCCATTGAGATAACAAGAAGCGGCAGAAGAAAGATTAGCGAAAAGATCAGGCGGTTACGAATTGTATGGAGCTTATCATCGGGTGATTGCTTTTTCAAATCTTTTTCATGGATTACAGTATAACCAGCCTTTATGATAATTGCTTCGATGGCGGCTTCCGTTGTGAGGCTTTCATCAAAAGATACATGCAAAATTTCTGTTGCGAGATTAACGGAGGCAACATCGATGCCGTCAAGACGTTTGACAAAGCGTTCAATGCGTCGTGTACAGGCAGCACATGTCATGCCGCCAATTTTAAATGATTTTGTCATAGGTTTCTCCTTTTTCGGATATACTTATTTTGTGATAAGTTTTTCCATTATCCGGTTGAGTTCTTCGATTTTTTCATCCGGATCGTTGTTTTGACAGGCTTCTTTTACACAGTGCCGCATATGACCCTGCAGAATATGCAGTTCGGCTTTTTTTAGCAGGGATTGGGCTGCGAGAAGCTGATTGGCAATATCAATGCAGTAGCGATCGTCTTCAATCATTTTAATAATGCCATCGACTTGCCCACGGGAAATTTTCAGTGCACACAAAGCAGATTCACGTTCAGTTCTCATGTTATCCTCCTATACCCTGTTGGGGTGTGTTTTATGATAATAATTATCATGCAATACAGAAAAATTGTCAATAGATATTTAAGGAAAAATAAATTTATTATTGAAAATGGTATTAGTACTTGATGTATAAGAGAAAAATTGATATTATTTGAGAATAAAGTTTCATATTATAGTAATGGATGTGTTGACCGTAATGATAACAATAAATGCAAATGCAAAGATTAATTTGACTCTTGATATACTGGGTAAGCGTGCAGATGGTTATCATGAAGTAGCAATGATTATGCAATCTGTCGGACTTTTTGATACACTGCGTTTTACGGAGATATTTCAGCCGGGTATTAAGCTTACAGTTAATGTGCCCGGATTAAGGGCAGATGGGACAAATCTTGTCTGGAAAGCGGCACAGCTTATACTGGATACCTATCATATAAATAAGGGCGTGCATATTGAACTGACGAAACGTATACCAATTGCTGCCGGACTTGCTGGGGGTTCGGCGGATGCAGCAGCAGTTCTCAGAGGGCTCAGTTCACTTTTTTTGTTGCACCTTTCAGATGATGTGTTATGTGAGCTGGGAGCAAAACTTGGATCAGATGTGCCCTTTTGTATTATGGGAGGTACAATGTTGGCTACGGGGCGGGGTGAAGTACTGGAACGTTTGCCGGATATGCCAGTATGCGGTGTTGTGCTTGTAAAACCGTCGGTATCTGTATCAACAGCCTGGGCCTATAAAAATTATGATGCGAAGGGCACAGCAAATCATCCGGATAATGAATCTTTGCAGAAATATCTTTCGGAAGGAAGTTTGCAAGGTATCAGCAAATTATTGTGTAATGTGCTTGAAAGTGTTACTATAGAAAAGTATGAAGAAATTTTGGATTATAAGAAGTATATGTGTCAATATGGGGCTATGGCAAGTCTGATGTCTGGCAGTGGACCGACAGTGTTTGGTTTAACTGAAACGGTGGAGGAAGCCATATGTATTGCCAATAAATTAAAAAATATTACAAATGCGAAAGTATTCGCGACGAAAATAGTCTGCAGGAATTGAGGGAATGGATATGGAGAACAGATTAGCACCAATCAGATTAGATAGTTACCAGCCACTGCGCGAGGTCGTATGTGAAACTTTGCGGGATGCAATTCGCAAAGGTGTGCTGAAGCCTGGGGAGCGTCTTATGGAAATACAGCTTGCTGAAGAGCTGGGTGTTAGCCGAACTCCGGTCCGCGAAGCTATTCGCAAACTGGAGCTTGAAGGTTATGTCATTATGATGCCGCGTCGTGGTACGTATGTAGCCAATCTTTCAATTCGTGATGTCAATGAGGTTTTTGAGATCCGTACATCGTTGGATTCATTAGCCAGCGGGCTTGCAGCAGAACGTATAACAGATGAAGAACTCGAGCGATTACAGCGTCTGCTTGTTCTGATTGGTGAATATATTGAAGAAAATAATATGGAAAAGATCGTTGAGACAGATACAGAGTTTCATGATATATTGTATCAGGCAAGCCGCAATACCCGCCTTGTCGGAATTATCTTCAATCTGCGTGAGCAGCTCACGCGTTTTCGATCAACTTCAATGGCTTATCCAGGACGATTGAAGGAAACACTTGAAGAACACCGTCATCTTGTTGAAGCAATTGCGCAAGGAGATGCTCTTGAGGCACAGCGTGCGGCAGAAGAACATATGGAAAAATCGGAACAGACATTACTTACAAGTATGGAAGTAATGAAAATGAAAAATGTGAAGAAGAAGAAATAGTTTTAAAATGGGGGAGAAATATGTCAGATTTGGTGACTGTTGTTTTAGCGGCGGGGAAGGGGACTCGTATGAAGTCTGCTTTCCCAAAGGTTTTACATTGCGTTGGCGGTAAATCTATGTTGCAGCATGTGCTTGATGCTGCGCGGGCAGCTGGATCAAAGAGAAATATTGTCGTTGTTGGTTTTGGCGGTGAGCAGGTAGAAGCGTCAATTGGTACACAGGCAGAGTTTGTCGTACAGAAGGAACAGCTTGGTACCGGTCATGCAGTTCAACAGACGGCAGATCTTCTTAAAAATACAAAAGGCACCGTAATGGTTCTTTGCGGCGATACCCCGCTTTTGACAGGTGATTTACTAAAAAAATTGTATGATGAACACAAAACAGAGGG
>JBAYAD010000143.1:0-6769 GCA_041669965.1 Selenomonadaceae bacterium | reverse complement strand
CGTTAGTTTCACTATAAATATTAGAGACGGTTATTTCTTTATTTGCATGATCTTTAAGTGTATATTGATACGTCATGATATTATCCGCTTTAATTTTGTAGTCTTCAGCTTTTTGCGCAGTTGCGAGTTCATCGGTTAGAATATTGATCTTGTTTTTTGCACGGGCAAGTTCATTGTGCACAAGTTTTTTGAAACGATCTTTATCTGGAACAACATAGTTACCGGAAAGTTGCACAGAATAGTCAAGCATTATACTAACAGATGGAAAGGTTTGCGTGATTGCATTTTCTGGAGTATGCAGAGCGAATGACGCCATAGCAAGAAGTTTCCGGTGTGTATCCATAACTATAGTCGGATGGATATCGTTTGCAAGAAAAGCTGTAATAATCTTTTGCAGTGCGTTCAATATGGCGGCACCATCTGCTTCTTTTAGATCGGAAACAAGCATATTGGCTGGAAGTCCGGCAGAAAAGGCGATTTCTTTTGCAGTGACAGGACCAAAACCAAGACATGTATTTAAAAGCGCTTTAGAAAGTTTTAAATTGGGAAATTCTTTTATTGTTGCTAAAATATTTTTAGGAGGTTCATCAAGTACATTGAATTTATCTTGGTTTGGTGGTAAAGAATAACTCAATCCTGGTAACACAAGACGAACACGGCTGCTGGTTGTACCAACCTTACGCAATGAATCAATAATTGTACCATCGCATATAAGAATTATATTACTGTATTTCCCCATGAGTTCAATGATAAGTGTTTTTGTAAGAATAATACCACCTGCACTTAAAACATCAATATCAATAAGAATAATGCGATCCAGAGAATGCTGTCGTATATCTGCAATGCGTCCACCCTCAATTTGTTTGCGAAGAACCATACAAAAAATTGGAGGTTCGGGTGGGTTTTCCAGAGTTCGTTCATTGAGATTAACAACGGCATTTTGTGGATTTATGGATATATGCAGAGAATGATTTCTTCCTGGCTGGCGGATGGATAAAAGAACGGTTTGTTTATTCGGCTGCGATATCTTGTCGATACGCCCGCCAACTAATGCGTGATTAAGCTCTTTTACGAGCGGATACATTGAAAAGCCATCTAAACTCATATTATTACCTCATTTTATCTTTGTGATACAAAGTATAGCATTTCAATTTTGAATGGTCAAACGTAAGTAGAAAGGTAAAAGTAAGGTTAAGAATAAATGAATTTTGCTAAAATCTTGCATATAGTTCGTGAAACAAGTACAATAAAAGTATATAGGGAAAAATAGGGGTATATAGATGGAGGTATTATAGATGGATTTTGGATTTACAAAATGGCAGGGTTGTGGAAATGATTTTGTTATAGTAGATTGTTTTAAAGAGAAAATCGAGACATATGATATAGTAGCAAAAGAAGTGTGCGATCGTCATTATGGAATTGGAGCGGATGGTCTTATCCTTGTGCTGCCTTCGGATAAGGCGGCTTTTCAGATGCGCATTTTTAATACAGATGGCAGTGAGGCAGAAATGTGCGGCAATGGGATTCGCTGTTTTGCTCGCTATGTTTATGAAGCAGGACTTACAAGAGAAAAAATATTTTCTATTGAAACCGGTGCAGGAATTCTGACACCGGAAATTATTTTATTAAAAGATAAGGTACAAATGATTCGTGTTGATATGGGAAAACCGATTCTTACAGCAGGGGATATTCCTGTAGCTGGTTTCGGAACAGAAAGAGTCATAGCAGAGCCGATTGAAGTTTTGGGTGAAACATATAAGATGACCTGTGTTTCTATGGGGAATCCGCATTGTGTTATTTTTGTTGATGATATTTTGCAGGTTGATCTTGATAAGATGGGACCTGTTTTTGAAACGAATGTTGCGTTTCCGCGTAAAGTAAATACGGAATTTGTTGAAGTAAAAGATCGCACTCATATGCGAATGCGTGTTTGGGAACGTGGTGCTGCAGTTACACTCGCTTGTGGGACGGGGTCCTGTGCGACGTTGGTGGCAGCTGTACTCAATGATAAGACTGAACATAAGGCTGAAATCACATTAGATGGAGGTACACTTGTTGTTGAATGGGCAGAAAATGGCAGGATTTATATGACGGGTCCGGCGGAAAAAGTATTTACAGGGAAATATCAAAAAAAATAAAAAATTAATTAATAAATATAAACAGTACGAAAGGATGTTTTCTTTGTGTTGAAAAGCATGACCGGTTTCGGGATAGGTGATTATGATACAGAAGAATATAAAATCCATATAGAGATGAAGTCTGTTAATCAGCGATATTGTGATATAGAACTTCACATACCCAATGGGTTGAATTCTATAGAAGATGAAGCCCGTAAGATAATCAACAAGCAAATCTTTCGTGGAAAAGTTGATGTATATGTAAATTTTTCAGCGGATAAGAGCAGTAAAGAACAGATAAAGGTTGACAAAGGGCTGGCAATCGCTTACCATAAAGCATTGAATGAAATGAGCGATCTTCTTCATCTGGCACGACCGGATGATATTGGTGAAATTGCACAATATCCGGGAGTTTTGACAGTGGAAGAAGGCTTTTGCCTTGAAGGATACCATGAACCGTTTTTACAGGCACTGTCTGCAGCACTTAGTGAACTGATGAAAATGCGGCGGGCAGAAGGTGAATATATTTATGGCGATTTGAAGATGCGAGTTGATACGCTTGTCAGCTATGTTGAAAAGATCGATAAATTTGCTCCGCAAATTGTTGCTAACTACCGTCAACGCTTACAAAAGGCAATAAATGATGTGCTTGATAAGAAGAATATCGATGAGCTGCGAATTATTCAGGAAACAGCACTATATGCAGACAAGGTGAATTTTACGGAGGAACTTGTCCGTTTACAAAGTCATTTTAAGCAGTTTAGAAAAATGATTGAAATCGATGAGCCGGCTGTTGGCCGCAAACTGGACTTTCTTGTACAGGAAATGAATAGAGAAACGAATACGATTGCAGCAAAAGCAAATTGTGCAGAGGTTGCACAGCTTGTCGTTGATGTAAAGGGCGAAATTGAAAAAATTAGAGAACAGCTTCAAAATATAGAATAAGATACATCATATGGAAAGAGGTTCGTTTATGGATATTAAGCTTATAAATATTGGTTTTGGTAATATTGTATCGGCAAATAGAATTATTTCTATTGTGAGTCCGGAATCTGCACCTATTAAACGAATCATTCAAGAGGCACGTGATCGTGGAATGCTTATTGATGCAACTTATGGAAGGCGCACTCGAGCGGTTATTATTGCAGATAGTGGTCATGTAATATTATCCGCGGTTCAGCCGGAAACTGTTGCACATCGTGTAATTGATACAGATGATACAGATTTGAAGCTAAAGGAAGAAGAAAAATGATCGATAAAGGGAATCTAATTGTTATATCAGGACCATCGGGTACGGGTAAGGGGACTGTATGTAAACAACTTCTAGAAGAAAAAAGAGAAATTGCTTATTCGGTTTCAGCTACAACGCGAAAACCGCGTGAGGGTGAAGTTGATGGTGTTAATTACTATTTTTTGGCAAAAAATGATTTTGAAAAAATGATTCAAGCACAGGAATTACTTGAATGGGCGGAAGTTTATGGTAATTATTATGGAACACCGTTAAAGAAAATCAAGGAAAAACTGGCTGAAGGAAAAGATGTCTTGCTTGAGATCGATACACAGGGTGCAATGAACGTTAAAAAGAAGTTTCCAACAGGTGTTTATATCTATATTGTTCCACCATCATTGACAGAACTTAGCCGACGTATACGTGGACGTGGAACAGATAGTCAAGAGAGTATTATGAAACGCCTAAAAGCTGCTTCTGCTGAAATCAAAATTGGCAAGAACTATGAATATGTCGTTGTAAATGATACTGTAGCAAATGCTGTAAGACAGATTGCAGCGATTGTTGTAGCAGAGCATTGTAAAACAGAAAGAAATCTTACGCTTTTACGAGAATTAGAACAAGAAAAAGGAGAATGATACTAATGGATATGGTAAATCCGTCAATGGATACCTTATTAAAAAAAGTAGACAGTAAATATACGCTTGTTGTATTAGCGGCAAAACGGGCACGTCAGCTTTTGGATGGTGCAGAGGTTAAAGTGAACATTAAGTCAACGAAAAATGTAACAAATGCTTTGGAAGAAGTTGCTGAGGGTAAGATTTGTTATGAACGTATGAAGAATAGCATAAAATAAGTATTGGTCTGGTGATAAAAAATGCTGAAGGACAAGAATATTGTTTTAGGAGTTACAGGTGGTATTGCTGCTTATAAGGCGGTTGAAATTGCAAGCCGCCTACGGCAAGCAGGTGCTTTGGTGCATGTTGTCATGACAAGAGAAGCAACGGAGTTTGTTACAGAACTGACATTTCGTGAAATAACAGGGAATCCGGTTGCAGTAGATATGTGGGGAAAAGCCAATGAATGGAATGTGGAGCATATAGCCCTGGCTACTTTAGCAGATCTTATGCTTATTGCTCCAGCCACAGCAAATATGATCAGTAAAATAGCTGCAGGAATTGCTGATGATATGCTTACAACAACGGTGCTGGCGACAAAGGCGCCTTTGTTTATTGCCCCAGCGATGAATAGTAATATGTACGAAAATCCTATAATACAGATGAATATAGAAAATTTAAAAAAAAGAGGCAGTCATATTATTCCACCGGCCAATGGGCACCTTGCTTGTGGCACGGAGGGGACTGGCCGTTTACCAGAACCGTCAGAAATTGTTTCGGAAGTTGCTGATTATTTTTTACAGTGCCAAAGCCTTTGTGGCAAAAAAATTATGGTTACTGCGGCAGGTACGATTGAACCCATCGATCCAGTTCGCTATATAGGCAATCGTTCAAGCGGAAAGATGGGATATGCTATTGCTGAGGAAGCGGCGCGACGCGGTGCAGATGTTGTCCTTGTGTCAGGGCCTTCAGTGCTTAGGGCAAATCCAGCTGTTAGAATGATTAAAATAGAGACAGCAGCTGAGATGCGTAAGGCGGTTTTGGCAGAGTTTTCTGACTGTGATATGGTCATTAAGGCGGCAGCTGTCGCTGACTATAGGGCTAGTGAAATCGCGGTTAATAAAATCAAAAAAAACGATGAAATCTTTACACTTACGTTGGAAAAAAACCCGGACATATTAAAGGAACTAGGTTCTTTAAAGAAACCCGGGCAGGTTCTTGTTGGTTTTGCGGCGGAAACACAGAACTTGCTCTTATATGCAAAAGAAAAATTGGAAAAGAAAAATCTTGATTTGATTGTGGCGAATGATGTATCAAATGTTAATGCAGGATTTAATGTGGATACGAACGTAGTCAAGATTCTTTTTCGTGATGGTACGGTAGAAGACTTTCCCTTACTAAGTAAAAAAAACTTGGCAAAAATAATTCTTGATAAAGCAGAAAACTGTTGGAAATAGGTTGACTTTTTGTATCGTATAAATTATTATATATCTATAACTAAATAATGACTCATCAAGAGTAGTGGAGGGACTGGCCCGATGAAACTGCGGCAACCATTGATTAATATATCAAACGGTGCCAATTCCTGTAGGTATATCCTATGAGATGAGAGTAGATAAAACTCTCTATTATGGAGAGCTTTTTTTTATTTAGAAAGAGGAGGGATATAATGAATAAGAATCGTGTGTTATTTACATCGGAATCTGTGACCGAAGGTCATCCGGATAAAATTGCCGATCAGATTTCTGATAGTATTTTAGATGCTATTCTGGCAAAAGATCCTATGGGTCGTGTTGCTTGTGAAACGTTAATTACAACAGGGCAGGTACATGTTGCTGGTGAAATATCGACAACATGTTATGTGGATATTCCTAAAATTGTACGTGATACGATTAAAAAAATTGGCTATACGAGAGCTAAGTATGGTTTTGATGCTGAGACCTGCGGTATTCTTGTTTCAATTGATGAACAATCATCAGACATTGCCATGGGTGTCGATAAGGCGCTTGAAGCGAAAAGTGGTGCAATGACAGATGAAATTGAAGCGATTGGTGCTGGCGATCAGGGTATGATGTTTGGTTATGCTACAAATGAAACGCCGGAGTATATGCCGATTACGATTGCATTGGCGCATCGTTTGGCACGTCGCTTAACAGAAGTACGGAAGAATGGGGATTTGAAATATCTTCGTCCTGATGGTAAAACACAAGTGACGGTTGCCTATGAGGATGGTAAACCCGTCCATATCGATACCATTGTTATTTCAACACAACATGGTCCAAAAGTAGATTTGGCAACAATTAGAAAAGATATTATTGAGAAAGTTATTCGTCCGGTTGTTCCAAAAGAACTTCTTGATGATGAAACTAAATATTTTATCAATCCAACAGGTAACTTTGTTGTTGGTGGCCCACAGGGAGATGCTGGCCTGACTGGACGGAAAATCATTGTTGATACATATGGTGGGATGGCACGCCATGGTGGTGGTGCTTTTTCAGGAAAAGATCCAACAAAGGTTGATCGTTCAGCGGCTTATGCAGCACGCTATGTTGCAAAAAATATTGTTGCAGCCGGTATTGCTGATCGTTGTGAAATCCAGCTTGCTTATGCAATAGGTGTAGCTTATCCTGTATCTATTATGGTTGAGACTTTTGGTACAGGGCGGATATCGGAAACGAAAATAGCCGATATCATTAAGAAAAATTTCGACCTAAGACCAGCCGGAATTATAAAAAAGCTGGACTTGCGCAGACCAATCTATGCACAGACAGCTGTTTATGGACACTTTGGTCGTACGGATATTGATT
>JBAYAD010000142.1:0-6807 GCA_041669965.1 Selenomonadaceae bacterium | reverse complement strand
TTTTCGGGTTTATTGCTGCAGTCGTTGGTATTATCATAGTTCGTTCAATGCACATCAACAATTTGCCAATCGAGTAGGAGCTAAATAATTAATTCTTTTCTCAATGCTTTTGCTAATTCTCCAACCTCTTCCATTAACAACAACATTTTATCCTTTGCTGTTTGATTGCCGAACCCCCTGATTTCAAGTACTGCTTTAAAATATTCCTGTAATTGATTGATACTTGCTCCACTGGAGATGTTTTTTAATAATTCCTTTTGTTTTTTTATTGTATCCATTTTTCAATCCTCCAATATTGGGTTTATAGCATTCACCCTAATACCATACTTTAACCGTTCCAAAGTACAGCAGCCGATCAAATCTATATTGCTATAAATTACAGTCAGAGTTCATTAACGTTGGCGCATTTTTATCCTGTTCTGAAAGAATTGGTTTTAAAACATCAAACGCAATGTTAAGTTCACGATCTGCATATGTTATCGTTCGCGATAAGGCTGCATCAAAGTAATTATCAATTCGCATAACAATTTGAGTGTCATCCTCTAACGATAGAAAAGCATTTCCAAAGCCTGCCGGAATGTATATTTGATTTCGGTTTTGTGCCGACAGCTCGACAGACACCCATTTTTTATACGTAGCTGAATTTTGCCTTAAATCTATGGCAAAGTCAAGCCCGCGTCCTTTAATACAGAATAATAGTTTTGTCTGCACTTTGGGGTGGTTTTGAAAATGAATTCCATACAATGTTCCTTTTTTTGAAGGACAATTTAAAATTTCTTCAACAAATTCCGTATAAATGCCAACTTCTTCTAATTGTCTTTTTTGGTATCATAATTTAAAACAAATACTTCTTCTAAATCTAAATGTGTCAACTTCATGAATTACCTTCGCCCCTCCGGTTGTGTGGGCAGCAAGCTTGCACCTACCACACACTTATTTCCCCCAAACCGATGTAAACATCAAATCTTTTAAATCTTCCTTGGCACAAAAACGGACGACCTAAAGAATAGCTGCTATTCGTTCAGTCGTCCTATAAAAATTTTGCTATATGGTATGTTCTTGATTTCACTCTTTCGCCAAACATCTGCCATTTCGCCACTTCTTTTCATATCTGTTGATCCCCACTGGCAATCGTGCAAATCAGCAAAACTTGCATTTTATATTTATCAAAACTATTCTTTTCATTATAAAACTTTAGACTCAACAGTACAATACAAAAAGCTTGTGGCTATTGACATACCCTATCAAATAGGGTATGATTGAAATGTAATCTAGGAAAGGAAAGCGTTTTATGGAGATATTGCGTAAATTTGTTAACGGTAAACTTTTTGAAAAGCAATGGCAGTCAATAGGACTGGATGACGACGATTTAAAAGAACTGCAGCTGATTTTGTTAGATAACCCTAAAGTTGGAACGGTCATCCAGGGCACAGGTCGTTTACGAAAAATGCGCTTTGGATATGGCAATAGAGGCAAGTCACACTGTGCTCGAGTTTGCTATGTGGATTTTGAGATTAACGGCATTATCGTTTTAATAATGGTTTTTGCTAAAAATAATATGGAAAATTTAACAACAGCAGAGAAAAAAGATATTAAAAAAATAATCGACGAACTCGAAAAAAATATAAAATAGATACAACAATATAGGAGATAAAAAAATGAGCAATACTTATAATATGATAAAATCGTCTCTCGACGAACTGATAACAGATTTAAAAGAGAACGACGGTAAAAATCTAACAACAACTACGCTTAAAATTAACATAACACCAATAAAAACCTATAGCGGTACTCATATAAGAGAAATACGCATAAAAAACAGTTTAACACAGGTTGTTTTAGCTAAATATCTTGGTGTCAGCAAAAAAACAATTGAAGCATGGGAGTCCAATAAAAACAAACCCAATGGTCCCTCAAGCAGATTATTGGAAATGATTGATAACCATATGATATCGATTATAAGCTAAAAAACAAGCTAAAAAAGACTGGGTAGAGTTATATAAAGCGGCCCCTTTGAAAAAGTGTATTAACCAACCAGAAGCTGATTCCTGTATTCTATAGGAGTCAGCTTTTTTAGATTCCATTAGCACGATAGTTATTATAATAACGTATGCAGCAAATAATAGTATACAAAAAAACGCCTATAAAATTAAGCGTTTTTTCTTAGTGTCCAATCTATAACTATAGGTACCTCTTTAATGAAAGGGTACAATGCAAAAGCTGTCATTTTATTGTCATTCTTCCACTTCATAAATAACATGAAACCGGATATCCTGATTATAATTTCCAAAGCCTCGTCCAAAAAGAGTAAGCCCGCCATTATTCTTTGCCTCTTTAGCAGCTTCAATACGAAACTGAAAATCACTTTTAAAATCAAGCTGCAGTGATTCCAGTGTCAATGGCGAAATCATCAATCCGTCAATGAAGGTGCCTTGTGAATTGATCGACAACAGCTTCAGTAAGCCATACTGATTCCAATTAGGTTTCCACCATTTGGGTGTATAAAGACCTGCTGCCTCTCCAAAATCTCCCGGACTGGTCCAGCTGCCAAGCGCTGTGCCATTAAAATAAAAAGAAATATCACTCGGCCAATTATCCGCTATGCCCGGTGCCTCAGATGATATTTCAAACGAGAGCTGCAATTCTACCGGGCGCTGATTTTTCTGTAAATAATTTGGCAGGCGGTACTCTATATAGCCTGTACTAAGCCATAAAATTGCTGCCGAAAATCTTTTTGGATCATCAAAATAACGTGGGTCATCAACTTTTCCAATTAGTTCCGTCACCGTAGCAATCCCGCATGTTGGTTTGGCTTCATAGCAGGTATACTGTCCAATAGGAATTTCTCCTGAATAAAAATTTCTTGTGTTAAAGTATGGACTAAAATATATGGTAAAACGGCTTTCCTTAATAAAGCAGGCCTTCCTGGCCTCTGAGTTTTCTGCGTTTTGTCGAATTTCGACAAGATCAGCTTCCAATAAAATTTTTATATTCTGTGTAATAGCCGCCCGACTGACAGAAAATACATCTGCCAAGTCACTAAAACCGATTCCTGCATGTATCGCAATATATTGCAGCATATGTACTCGTAATTCTGATGACAATGCTTTAGCAAAAGCTACTGTTTCTTCCAAAGTAAAAAGTTCTCGCATAATAAAACCTCATTTTTAGTAATTTATTTAATCATAGCATGTTTTAGTAACCTTTACTAATTATTTTAAATGTCTATTGTGAATTCAGAAAACATGCGCAAATAAAAATAAACGCTTTGTTAAGTAAATTATTGTTGACAATGGAATAATAAAGAGTTAGCATTGTAAATATGTTAGTTATAAGTTAATTCTTTATTTTCATATTAAATTTATACTTTACTTAATTAGGAGTGATTTCATTGAAGCAATTTTATCCCAATCCTTTTATTGAACAACGGGCTGATCCATTTATCTGTCACCATCAAGACGGTGTTTACTACTTTACGGCCTCGGTTCCCGAATACGACCGCATTGAAATACGCCGGGCAAAAACATTAGCGGATCTTAGAACTGCTGCTCCCTTTATTGCCTGGAAAAAACATGCACAAGGCAAAATGAGTGCTTTAATTTGGGCACCCGAACTTCATTTTCTAAAAGGAAAATGGTATATTTACTTTGCTGCCGCGTCATCAACCCAGGTTACTGGCAATACCTTCAACCACCGTATGTATGTGCTGGAAAATGCGTCTTCTGATCCTTGCACTCCAAACTGGGTTGAAAAAGGACAGATGCAAACGGGCTGGGATTCTTTTGCCCTTGATGCAACCGTTATGGCACAACAAGAAAAGCTCTACTATATTTGGGCGCAGCAAGATGAACAGCTCAATCCAAAATCTCACTCAAATATTTATATTGCGGAAATGAAAACACCATGGCAATTAAATACCCCCGCTATACTTCTTTCGCAGCCAGAATTCCCTTGGGAAACAACGGTTTTCCATGTTAATGAAGGTCCTGCTATTTTAAAAAAGGACGGGAAAATTTTTCTGACATACTCTGCCAGCGCTACTGATGAAAATTATTGTATAGGAATGCTAAGTGCCTCAACTGATGCAGATCTTTTAAATCCCCTGTCTTGGAAAAAATCTTCCGTTCCTGTTTTTCAAACTTCTTATGAACACCATATTTATGGACCAGGACACAATTCTTTTACTACTGCCGAAGACGGTATAACTAATATTCTCGTTTACCATGCCCGCAATTATACTAAAATCACTGGTGATCCACTCTACGATCCCAATCGTCACACCCGCCTGCAAGCCGTCAATTGGAACGCGGACGGTACGCCTGATTTTGGCAGCCCCTTACCAGAAATATAATATAGAACAGGAGAATATATAATGAACAAAATCTTTAATCGTGACTTCATGAATTTTGGTGGCTTATTTTATTTTTATTTTATAATTTGGGCTGTTGTTTTAGCATTTCTGCCAATTTGGTTAAAAGATACTGCCCATCTCAATGAATCAGAATCTGGTTTTGTATTTTCTTCTATGTCGTTGTTAGCACTGTGCTATCAACCATTCTTTGGGTATATTCAGGATAAGCTTCGCTTTAGGAAAACTCTTTTTGCTTTGATTGCTATTGCGCTGCTTTTTATGGGACCTTTTTTCAATTTTGTCTTTGCGGATCTTCTTCAATACAATGTCATTGCCGGTGCCTTGATTGGCAGTGCGTATCTTAGTCTTTGCTTCTTTGGCGGTGTCGGCGTTGTAGAATCTTATATTGAAAAAGTCAGCCGAAAAAATGGCTTTGAATACGGACATGTTCGTCTTTTCGGATCTATTGCCGGTGCAACTGCAACTTTCATCGGTGGAATACTTTATCTAAAAAATCCTGACAACATTTTTTGGTTTGGCAGCCTGTCCGCGATTTTTCTTTGTCTGCTTTTGTACACAGCCCGGGTTAAAGACACAAATGAACAAGTTGCCAAAAAAGAATTAGCAGCAGCATCCAGTATCTGTAAAAAAGATGTTCTGCATATTCTGAAATTAAAAAACTTTTGGTTTTTTGCTTTTATTATTGTCGGAACAGCATCGATCTATGATGTTTTTGACCAACAATTTCCAAACTATTATGTTACGTTCTTCGATAGTAAAGAAGTTGGTATCGATATTTTCAGCAAACTCTGTGCCACTCAAACAGCTTTAGAAGCTGTACTTATGGTATTTGCCCCTGCCTTTGTCAATAAGATTGGCGCAAAAAAAGGTTTGCTGTTATTTGGTTTTCTGACCTTCATCCGAATTGCTGGCAGTGCCATTTTTACCACACCAGTACTCTTATCGGCATTTCGACTGATTGCTGCATTTGAAATGCCTCTAATGCTGGTTTCTGTTATGAAATATATTACAAGTGTATTTGACGTGCGATTATCGTCAACAATTTATCTCCTGGGGTTTAATTTTGCCAAGCAAGGCTCCGTTGTTATTTTTTCCTCTATCGCCGGTGGAATGTACGCCAGCTTAGGGTTTCAATACACCTATCTTTTCCTTGGGCTTAGTGTTTTGATCATTACTTTAATCAGTTGTTTCACTCTGAAAAATGATAAAAAGCCTGTTCCTTTACCTGTTACAGAATAGGCTTTCATTAATCATTGAATCGATTACCCAATTTTACATGTTTACTCACAGGCTCGCCTTGATTTTAGGCGAGTCTTTTTCTATTATTCCTTCCGCTGCTTAAGTAGTTTGGGAGAAAACGTGCTTATTATACTGACAACAGCTAAAAATCCCATACAACCTGCCAACATGAAGAAGCTGGCAGCAATGGTCCCACCGGATATATTTCGCAAAACATCTAAAATCAATGGCGAAACAAATTGTCCTAAAAAAGCAGCACTAGACACAACAGCCATAACAGCAATATTTTTGCCCAGAGGTGCATAAGCGGATGCTTTATTGATAATAAACGGATATGCCCATCCACTTCCAAAACCAGCAATAGCAATTGATAAAATCAGTATCGTTTTGGAGTAAGCCATACCCAATCCACTATAACCCACAGCCATCATTACTAGCATACAGCAAGGAAGTAAGCACTTCAAATGCTGGCTTGCTGTCTTAAGACTAAGACCTCCCACAAACATACTCATGGCATTAATTGCGAAGATAAGGCCAGCAAAGCTGGAGTCGCTAATATTTCTACTATAAATCAACAGGGAAAGATTCGTAACAATCGCATAAAATGCCAGCATAAATAGAAACGCTGAAAATGCCCAACCGTAAACCGGAGCAGGAAGGGCGCTTCTATGATTGGGTTCCAATTGTTTTTTAAGTATGGGAATATCTTTAATAAACAGTATAACAAACACCAAAACAAAAATAGCAATTAAATAGACATAAAAAATATAATGCCAGTTGATCAAGGCAAGCATGCCTGCACCAAGATTGCCGATAACAGCTCCCAGGTTATTTGCCGAAAAAGAATAGCCCAGCATTTTCATTCGTTCGCTTCCCTGATAAAAATCGGCAATCAGTCCTGTTGCTAGTGGCAGAATAATACCAGTTCCTGCACCCAGCACAGCACGAAAAACAAGCAGTGGAACCAGCGAGTCAGTAAAGGCAGCACCAAATCCACCAATAATATATACAATCAAACCGACTAGCAGCAGCTTCTTTTTGCTCATCCGTGAACTTAATATTCCTGACAGGATAGAAAATGGAACAATAAATAACGGTGGTACTGAAAGAATCAACTTAATCATAGTTTGACTTTCGCCCGGAAATGCTTGGGCGATTACTCCAAGTCCAGGCGCCACTGCGGCTCCAGCCATAAT
>JBAYAD010000141.1:0-6822 GCA_041669965.1 Selenomonadaceae bacterium | reverse complement strand
CATTGCTGATTCGGTAGAAGCAATGGCGATCGGGCATCAGCTTGATGGATTGGTATTGATTACCAATTGTGATAAAATTACGCCAGGCATGTTGATGGCAGCGGCCAGAATTAATGTACCGTCTATTATGATTGCCGGTGGTCCAATGCTGCCGGGATTATTCCAAGGGCAGGTCACTGATGGTAGTGTGGGTTGTGAAACATCAAGCAAGGTTGCAACCGGGGAAATGACAGAAGCAGAAATGGATGAGTGGGAAAACGAGTCTTGTCCGGGCTGTGGCTGCTGCTCACATCTTGGTACGGCAAATTCCATGAATTGTATGGCAGAAATATTGGGTATGACTCTGTCGTGGAATGCTACGATTCCGGCAGTATTTGCTAAGCGCAAGGTTTTAGCACGTCGTACAGGAGAGCAGATTATGCAGTTGGTAAGAAACAATGTTAAGCCGCGGGATATTCTAACGAAAGAAGCTTTTGAAAATGCTATAGCTGTTGATATGGCAATAGGTGGTTCCAGCAATACAGTTTTGCATTTAATGGCAATTGCTTATGAAGCAGAAGTGGATTTAGATATAAAGATTTTTGATGAAATAAGTAGAAAAGTACCTAAACTTTGCAGTCTAAGTCCTGGAGGACCACATCATATTGTAGATTTATATCGTGCTGGGGGTCTTCAGGCTGTTACAAAGGAGTTAACAAAGCTCGGAGCTATTCATACTAATGCATTGACTGTGACTGGTACGTCAATGGGTGAAAATATTGCAGCAGCGGTTGTAAAAGATAGAGATGTTATCCATTCATTGGAAAATCCATGCTATAAGGAAGGTGGAATTGCCATTATGTGGGGGAACTTGGCTCCGGATAGTGCGGTGGTAAAAGCAGGAGCTGTTGATAAATCTATGCTGAAACATAAAGGCTCGGCTAAAGTATTTGATTGTGAAGAAGATGCAGTAGAGGCTATACTCAGCGGAAAAATAGAAAAAGGAAATGTCGTTGTAATACGCTATGAGGGTCCAAAGGGTGGCCCTGGTATGCGGGAAATGTTGATGGCGACAGCAGCAGTTATTGGAGCGGGACTCGATAAAGATGTAGCGCTTATTACGGATGGGCGTTTTTCCGGAGCTACACATGGCGCTTGTATCGGGCATATTTCGCCGGAAGCTGCAGCGGGAGGGCCAATTGCCATAATCAAGGACGGAGACATAATCGATATTGATATTCCAATGCGTAAGATTAATATAAAAATTACAGATGATGAATATAAGGTGCGTATGGAAAAATTGGTAATAAATCCAGTCAAGAAACGTCGCGGCTATTTGGCACGGTATGCAAAAAATGTTATGTCAGCTAATTATGGCGCGGTTGTTCAATAATATATTTAAAAATCATAGACACATAAATGTGTACTTTCGTATTATTATATACTATAATAAATACAAAGAAAGTATTGTTTAAATGAAAAAAGGTGGAGTTTTATCCACCTTTTTTCACGTTTACCCAATTGATGATACAGATAAAAATACTGCAGTTCTGTATAGTCAGGAAGGTGAAGGATTTTTAATCAAAGGGGCTTTTTATGTAGTGACTTTGAAGAGGAGAGTTGAGTTGGACTTGAAAGAGTGTGTTGAGTTAGGAATAAGAATATATCGACATCGGGACAGAAGTGATTTTAATATTCAGAGGTTTTTGGTTTTTTTAGTAAGAGCATTTGCGAATAATCAGGAAATAAAAAATTTGCACCTTTTTTTTAGACAAAATTCTGATTTGAAAGAAATAGAAAAAGAAAATGCTATTTTTTACGAACAGTTAACACGACATATTTTTTATCATAAATCAACACTGCAAGAGCGTTTGACTTTGATTAAGCAGCATTTTATGTTTTGTTTAGATATATTTAAAAAAGATGCTTTGCAAAAAATTTATTATGATCAAAGACTGATCTTATGGAAGACATATTATAAAAATGAATTATTTACGATTGGTATTGATTTTAAATATGTTGATCGTAAAGAAGGCTTAATGAGTATTGAACTCCAATTGGCTGAAAAACGAATATATCATATTACATTTTGGTTTTGCCAAGATGAGAATCAACAGCCAATTTTAAAAATTGGGGCATTGCAGGGAATTTATAACGGTGCGGAAATGATCCATGACTTAACAAAATGTTTTTTTGGCTATCGGCCTAAAAATCTTATTTTATATGCATTGCGTTTATTTGCACAAGAACTAAAGATTCAGACAATATACGCTGTATCGAACGCGGGATTTTTTACAAATACACATGTGCGGGTTGACCGAAAGCTAAAATCATCACTCGATACTTTTTGGCTTGAAGCAGGTGGAGAAATGACAGAAGATCTGCGCTTCTTTAAGGTACCTTTAATTGAAAGACGCAAAGAAATTGAAGATGTCAAATCTCAAAAGCGCAATTTATATCGAAAAAGATATAAATTGCTTGATGAAATAAAAGATGGGTTTAAAGAAAATATTTATCAATATATAAAACAGCAAGAGTAAATACTGATAAATCTGATAAATAGTTCAACAAAAAGATATTGTTTCTACAGAAGGAGAAGCGCACATGCAAAAAATAATTAAGCAGTTTTTACAAATGGCCTTATTGATAACGATCTTTTTTGTTTTTGCGGTGTCTTCGGCATTGGCGGCCAGTGATGCAACGAATGAATTGATGGATATTAATCTTTGGGCTACGGGAGGGATTCAATTGAGTCCTCCATTTTCAAGCAGCTATAAAAAATATAACGCATATGTTAATAGTGATGTTGCAAATGTTCTCATTAAGGTTACGGCAAAATCGCCTCAAGTAAAAATAAAAATTAATGGCATAGATATGAAGACTGGTACGGATAATGGTTATATGGCTAAGCTGAATACAGGAATTAATAAGTTCCGACTTATAGTTACGGGGGCAGATGGCTCAACTGAAAAATATATTTTGCATATTACCAGAGAAAATATTCAGCCTGTTGTTGACAAGTTTTTAAAGCTTACATATACGGATATGGAAACTGGTACTACAATGCAGTATCGATTATTTAAGCCCGTACATTACAAGCCGGAGAAATCTTATCCTATGGTTTTGTTTTTGCATGGAAGTGGTGAGTGCGGCAGTGATAATGAAGCACAATTACTTGCCAATCAAGGTGCGACAATTTGGGCTAAGAAGGAAGAGCAAGCCAGACATCCTTGTTTTGTATTAGCACCACAGGCGAAGGATACCTGGCTTGATGATGCTAATAATAAAAATGGGATATCGGATATTGATATGGCACTAAAGGTATTATACAGAGTAATGGAAAGCTATAATATAGATAAAAACAGATTATATGCGACAGGGGTGTCAGATGGAGCTACCGGGATATGGAATCTAAATCAAAAAAATCCAGCCTTGTTTGCAGCAATGGTACCTGTTTGTGGCATTGGTGATCCGGAACAGGCTTATAAGTTAATAGATAAACCGATATGGGCTTTTCATGGAGAAGGCGATCCGGTTATTTCCGTAAATTATACGAGAGCCATGATTCAGTCTTTACGGGACCAGGGGGCAACGCCTCTTTTTACGGAATATCCACGAGAAACATATATCTATCCGATGGCACACTACTCGTGGGTAGCAGCTTATCAAACTCGAGAAATGAGAGACTGGGTTTTTGCACAAATAAAAAAATAATGGAAAGTTGAAATGTTTGGCAGAATTGTTGGTATTACAAAGTATAATAAAAATTTATTATTGCAAGAAGGATTTTATCGTTATAAATGGAATATATATATAAAGATAAAGAGATATTGCTGAATTGGCAATTTGGGGAGTGCTTTTGATGGATAATAAAAGTTTATTGAATAGATTCATACCAATGGTGGATTTTATAGCTGATGTTATTGGGCCACACTGCGAAGTTATTTTGCATCGAGTAGATAGTATAGAGGATTCTGCTGTTGCCATTCGCAATGGCTATATTAGTGGTCGTCAAATTGGCTGTCCACTGACCGATTTAGCAGTAGAACTTATTGAAAAGAAGGTCTACCAGGAACGCAGTGCTGTTATAAATTATTTAAGCCGGACGTCTAGTGGTGAAAAACTGCGTTCGTCAACGTTTTTTATCAAAGATGAGCAAGGAAAGCTTGTTGGTATGCTGTGCGTGAATGTTGTTAATTCGGCAGATAATCTTCTTGTTAAAAATTTGACGGAAAAACTTGTTAATGTATTGATGAGTAACAAGTCGACGGCAAACGTACTGGTGAGTGAACCTGTAAATGAAAAAATTGAAGAGTCCCTGAGTCCTTCGATTGAAACTGTTGTTGATTCAGCTATTGAAAAGGTTATACGGGAATATGACATGCCGGTGGAAAGAATGTCAATTGATGAAAAAATATCTATTGTGCAGAAACTGAATTCGAATGGAATCTTTAAGATTAAAGGATCGGTTACAAAGGCGGCAAGTATACTCCAGACTTCGGAAAGCACGATTTATAGATATCTATCCAGTAAGTGATAGGTATCTACAGGCTGCTAAAAGTGCGTAGATGAATAAAATATTTTTTTGTCATAATATGATAAAAAAATATTATTATAAAAATAAATTATTAAATAACTGTGCTTTGAGCAATAGGTTCCCTTTGAAAGGAACGTGTTGTTTATTAAATAAAAATTGTAAGGGGTAATAAGAAATGAGAGAAATAATTAGTACAAAACAGGCACCAGCGGCAATTGGGCCTTATTCTCAAGGGCGAATGGCAGGAAATTGTTTGTTTAGTTCAGGGCAAAGTCCTATTGATCCTGTTTCAGGATGCTTGGTTGCTGGAGGAATTACAGCACAAACGATACAAGTGATGGAAAATCTCAAGCAGATTTTGTTGGCAGCTGAACTTAGTTTTGACGATGTTGTAAAAACGATGGTATTTATTACAGATATGGCGGATTTTGCAGCTGTAAATGAAGTTTATGCGCGTTACTTTGGTGATAAGCTGCCGGCACGTTCATGTGTTGCTGTAGTTGCTTTACCTAAAGCAGCATTAGTGGAAATTGAACTAGTAGCCTATCATTCGCAAAGCTAAGCACACGATCAATAGAAGGGTGCGTTTAAAAAACCGTATTTGTTCTTGGAAACTTATCAGTTAGCAGGGAAAAATATTTTCCTGCTAAGGATCCAAGCCAAAATGTTTGTGGGGGAATTGACTGCTTGGAACGAAAACCTGTTTTCTTGTTTTGCGGCGGAGCAAGTTAAATTGCAGTCAATGCGTAAATTATAAAAAGTGCAAACCTATGTAAAAAAACTATAGTATATATCTAAATATAGTATTTGACTTCACAACAAGAAAGCTGTATATTGACTTTATAAACAAAATAAGAGGTAAGCAAAGGCGCTTTCGTTGACTTTAACAAGAGCGCTATTTTTTTGAGCTGTATGTAGAACAATGGCTTGATTTGATAAAAAACATGCGTGATTGTACATGATGTCGTTGTTATTCACTAACCTTTGGATACAGACCTGATAAAATTATTGCAGGCAGGAGCAGGGAGAAATATTATGATAGAATGTGTTTTTTTAGATAAAATAACATCAGAAATGCAGACTGCTATGGAAAATGAGCGACCTGCAGGCGTACATTTATCGTTTTTCAGTGAAGTACCAGATTGTGAAAAAGAAAAATATTTGCAGAGAGCTGATGCTTTTTTGACAGCAACCTATAAGGTAGATAAGTCTTTAATGGAAAAAGCTGTAAACGTAAAAATTGTTCAGAAAATGGGCGTTGGTATTGACAATATAGATGCTGTTGCTGCATCTTCATTAGGAATAATTGTAAAAAATGTTCCTGGTGGTAATGCAAATGGTGTAGCTGAACTCACGATGGGGCTGATTATTGATGTTTATCGGCGAATAACGTCTTTAGATAAAATGAGTCGTAAAGGTGAATGGGGAATGTGGACGTATAGATCTTCTTCTTATGAGATAAAAGGAAAGAAACATGGTATCATTGGTTTTGGGCATGTTGGTAAGCGTGTGGCAGAACTTTCGCACGCTTTTGGAACAGAGCTCTTATATTATAATCGTACTCAAATGAATGAGAATGTAGAAAAACAGTATGGAATAAAGTATGTGAGTCTGGAAGGGTTGTTACAGGCGGCTGATATTGTTAGTATCCATTTGCCGTTTACTGTGGAAACAAAAGATTTCATATCGAAACGCGAGATGGATATGATGAAGCATGATGCAGTTTTGATTAATGTAGGCCGTGGCGGAGTTGTCAATGAAAAGGCACTTTATGAAGTGCTTTTAAAGGGAAAACTCCTTGGAGCTGGAATTGATGTTTGGGAAAAAGAACCATTGCAGAGTCAAAATCCATTATTGCAGTTAGATAATATTGTGGCTACACCCCATATTGGTGGTGGAACTGTGGATGCGGCACAAAATATTCTTCGTAGTTGCTTTCAAAATATTTTAAGAACATGTAAGCAGGACAAAATTGATACCGTATGTTAAGGTACCTTCAATGATATGCTTTGAACTGGAATGAACAAAGGACTTGATCCGTTATCGCAAAAAGCGAACCGATCAAGTCCTTTAAATATTACAATAGGATCAAGCAAATAAATAACTTGTCATGGACAGTGATCCTAATACACATGAATCATTAAAAACCGTAAGCGTATCATCGTCTTCTGCTGCACCTAAGGTATAAAGCAATGGATAAAAATGCTCCGGTGTATAAAAAGATTTTTCGGGATCTGGGTGATGAATTACTTTATCAAAGTCTCGTTTCAAAATACTGGCTTTGATTTGCCTGTCAAAATCATTTG
>JBAYAD010000140.1:0-6946 GCA_041669965.1 Selenomonadaceae bacterium | reverse complement strand
GACGGGCCTTGGCACGAGCAAGGGCTGCATGCGCCCGTGAGGTATCAAAATCATGAAGCTGTTCCGGGCTCTGCTTAAACGCTTCAAGACGTTCATTTGCCCTTTTATAGGCCTGCTTTGCCCGATTGACATCAATATCGATTGGTAATTCTGCCGCTGATGCGAGGATTGTAATCTTCTCTGGCTGCACTTCCATAAAACCACCGGCAACCGCAATAAGCTGCTCCCGATCATCAAACTTCACACGCATCACATGCGGGATAAGCCCCGTAACGAGGGGTGCATGGTGCGGTAAGATGCCAAGTTCACCACCCGTAGAGCGGACAATAAGCATAGCAATATCAGCCGTATACACAAGCTTATCCGGAGAGACAATTTCCAGCTGAATCGTAGCCATGGATTATCCCTCCTTTTTCATTTTAGCTGCTGCTTCGACTACCTCATCAATGCTGCCGACCATATAAAAAGCAGCTTCCGGCAGATCATCATACTTACCTTCAAGAATTTCTTTAAAACTGCGAATTGTATCTTTAAGTGCAACGTATTTACCAGGTGATCCCGTAAATACTTCAGCTACAAAGAACGGCTGACTCAGGAAACGCTGAATCTTTCGCGCTCTGGCAACCGTAAGCCGATCTGCATCAGACAGTTCTTCCATACCAAGAATCGCAATAATATCCTGAAGTTCTTTATATTTTTGTAGTATAGCCTGTACACCACGAGCTACTTCATAATGTTCTTCCCCAATGACATGCGGGTCAAGAATACGGGAAGTAGAATCCAGTGGATCAACCGCTGGATAAATACCAAGTTCAGAGATCTGACGCGAAAGCACGGTTGTTGCATCAAGATGCGTAAACGTTGCCGCCGGCGCCGGATCGGTCAAGTCATCCGCTGGTACATAAACGGCCTGTACTGATGTGATGGAGCCCTTTTTCGTTGAAGTAATACGTTCTTCCAGTGATCCAAGATCGGTTGCCAATGTTGGCTGATAACCAACGGCAGACGGCATACGGCCTAGCAGCGCCGACACTTCTGAACCTGCCTGGATAAAGCGGAAAATATTATCGATGAAGAGAAGTACGTCTTTCCCCTTCATATCACGGAAATATTCTGCCATAACAAGACCGGTAAGTGCTACACGCATACGTGCTCCTGGTGGTTCATTCATCTGACCATATACAAGTGCTGTCTTGTCGATAACACCGGATTCCGTCATTTCAGACCAAAGGTCATTTCCTTCACGTGTACGTTCACCAACACCAGCGAACACTGAATAACCGCCATGCTCCGTTGCAATGTTATGAATAAGTTCCATAATAAGAACGGTCTTACCTACACCTGCACCACCGAAAAGACCGATCTTTCCCCCACGAGAATATGGAGCAATAAGATCAACAACCTTGATCCCTGTTTCAAGAATCTGCGTTGATGTTTCCTGTTCCTCAAACTTAGGCGCCGGACGATGGATTGGCCAAAATTCCTTATTGCCAACCGGAGCCGGATTATGGTCAACGGTCTGACCCAGAACATTAAATACGCGACCCAGGCATTCTTCTCCAACGGGTACCGTAATAGATGATCCTGTATCATCCGCTTCCATCCCACGAACCAAACCGTCCGTAGAACTCATAGCGATACAACGTGTGATACTGTCACCAAGATGCTGCATAACTTCGACAACAACGTCGATTTTCGTATCACCCGCCATGCCCTTGATTGTGATTGCGTTAAGAATTCCCGGCAGTTCACCTGCGGGAAATTCAATATCTACGACAGGTCCGATGACCTGTACTATTTTACCTTTAGCCAATGGTAAACCTCCTTACTTCAAGGCTTCTGCACCGCCCACGATTTCTGTAATCTCGCGGGTAATACCTGCCTGACGTACCTTATTGTAATGCAAGTCGAGTTTCTGAATAAGTTCCTCTGCGTTATCCGTTGCGTTACTCATTGCCGTCATACGGGAACTGAGCTCGCTTGCGGATGCCTGTAAAAGTGCTGCATAAATCGTCGTAACGAGGTACTGCGGCAAAAGATAACCAAGAACCTCACCGGCCGACGGTTCATAAATATACTCCGTACCAGAAGATTTTTCTTCACTGAGTGTAGTAGTAAACGGCAGAAGCTGTACGATTTCCGGTACACTGCTAAGTGCTGAAACAAATCGCGTATAAACCATATGGATCTCATTGCATTCGCCTTTTTCAAAACGACGAACAATTTCTTCCGCAATAGTACGTGCATTTTCATATTTTGGACGTTCACTAATGCCCACGTAGTCCTTCACGATATTATACTGGCGATTGCCGAAGTGTTCCTTCGTCTTTCTGCCAACCGTAATAAGCTCAACTACGGATTTATCCGTAATCTGTGCTGTTGTTTCCTTAAAAACATTGCTGGCATAAGCACCCGCAAGGCCCTTATCAGAAGCAAGCACAAGGAAAAGTTTTTTACCTTCCTCATGTACTTCAAGCAGTGGATGACTGAAATCGCCTGCGTTTGCTGCAATATCCGCAACAACCTGACGCATTTTGTCAGCATAAGGCTTATTTGCCACAGCCGCTTCCTGCGCCCGGCGCAAGCGGGCAGCCGCTACCATTTTCATCGCTTTTGTGATTTGCTGGATACTTCTTACACTCTTTATCCGCCGGCGTATATCTTGTAAATTAGCCAATTAAAATCACCTCGCTGCCTTATGCTTTTTTATAAGAAACGGTTTCCTTGAATTCTTCGATTGCTTTATTAATCTGTGCTTCAAGCGCATCATCAAGCTTCTTCTGTTCAATGATTTTTGCGCTGATTTCTGCATGATTTGCATTCATGAACTTCAGGAAATCCTTTTGAAAACGAACCACCTGATCAACTGGTATATCCGTGAGGTATCCTCTGACAGCCGTATAAATTACAAGAACCTGATCTTGTACAAGAAGAGGCGCATACTGTGCCTGTTTCAATGTTTCAACCATACGGGCACCACGATCAAGCTGTTCTTTTGTCGCTTTATCAAGATCCGAACCAAACTGGGCAAATGCTGCAAGTTCACGATACTGAGCTAGGTCAAGACGCATACGTCCTGCAATCTGCTTCATCGCCTTGATCTGGGCACTGCCACCTACACGGGATACAGACAAGCCAACGTTAATCGCTGGTCGCACACCCGAATAGAACATTTCTGTTTCAAGCATGATCTGACCATCTGTAATCGAAATAACGTTTGTCGGAATATAGCCTGAAAGGTCACCTGCCAGTGTTTCGATAATTGGAAGTGCTGTAATGGAACCACCGCCAAGTTCATCCGAAAGCTTTGCTGCACGTTCGAGCAGACGGGAATGCAAATAAAACACATCACCCGGATAGGCTTCACGTCCTGGTGGTCTTCTCAGCAGCAAACTCATCGCGCGGTATGCAGTTGCATGCTTGGAAAGATCATCATATACACAAAGAGCATGCTCGCCTCTGTACATAAAGAATTCTGCCAGTGCAGCTCCTGCATACGGTGCAAGGTACTGAAGCGGTGCTGAATCAGCCGCTGTTGCCGCAACAACAATTGTATATTCCAGCGCACCATGATCTTCAAATGTCTTTACAACACGTGCGACGGTCGACGCCTTCTGACCAATTGCGACATAGACACAGATACAATGCTGACCCTTCTGATTAATAATTGTATCAATGGCGATCGCCGTCTTGCCTGTACCACGGTCACCGATAATAAGTTCACGCTGTCCACGACCAATCGGTACAAGTGCATCAATTGCCTTAATACCCGTCTGAAGCGGTTCATGAACCGATTTTCTGTCCGCAATACCTGCTGCTTTAAATTCAATTGGACGATTTTCTGTTGTCGCGATAGGTCCCTTCCCATCAATTGGACGGCCAAGAGCATCGACAACGCGGCCAATCATAGCATCACCAACAGGAACCTGCATAATACGTCCTGTACGCTTTACGGTGTCGCCTTCTTTGATAAGTGCCTCGCCACCAAGTAAAACTGCGCCGACATTATCTTGTTCAAGGTTTAATACCAAACCAAATATATCATTACCGAAATCGAGAAGTTCGCCCGACATAGCCTTCTGGAGGCCGTGAATATGAGCAATACCATCTCCAACTTCGATAACAGTTCCAACATCATCAATATTCATATCAACATCGTAATTCTTTATCTGATCTTTGATGATGGCTGTTATTTCTTCCGGATTCATTTTCATACTTCGCTGTCACCCCAATTTCATAACTTAATTTGCCAGTAACTGTGTCTTTAACGCCTGCATACGGCCGATTACACTGCCATCAATGCGTTTATCGCCCATCTTGACAATAACTCCGCCAATAATGCTTTTATCAATATGTGAACGGATCTTGATTGTCTTACCCGTTACTTTTTCAAGCTTCGCTATAAGCTCTGCCTGCTGCCCGCTCTTTAGTTCAGATGCCACAGTAACATCTGCAACAACAATACCACGTGCCGCATTGGACAAGATCCGATATTCGTGATCAATTGCTTCGAGCAGAGACTCACGTCGTTTATCTACTAAGAACATAATGAAGTGGTACACCGTCAAAGATACTTCTTCTTTAAACAGTTTACTTAAAAGTTCTTTTTTCGCCTTCGGCTGAACTTGCGGATTTGTCACAAAGGCTTTAAGATCGGCCTGACCAAAAATGATCCTGCTGACTTCAGCAAGTTGTTCACCATATTCCTCAAGCTTTCCTTCCTCTTGTGCAAGTTCAAAAACAGCCATTGAATATTTTCGTGCAAGCTGTACATTTAACATGGCAGATCACCGATTTGTTCCTTATTGAGTTTTTCAATAAATTCACCAACAAGTTTTTCGCTTTCTGTTTCATCCATCTTTACACGAATAATCTTACCAGCAGCTGCCATCGAAAGAGCAACAACTTCGCCCCTGAGCTGATCTACGGCACGTTCACGGTCACGCTGAATTTCACTCTGCGCGGCCTTCTTCATTTGTTCAATTTCTTTTTTTGTTTCAAGAACGTGTGCATCACGTTCCTCCTGTGCACGCTTCACCGCTTTATCCACGATTTCCTGTGCCTTTATTCTTGCGCCAGCGAGCTGATCCTGGTATTCCTTTAAAGCCGCTTTTGCTTTTGCTTCGTCATCGTCTGCTTTCTGAATGCTTTCAGCAATCTTGTCTTCACGGGCCTTAAGCATTTTAACAATTGGCTTATAGGCCACTGCTTTCAAGATTACAGCGAGGATGAGGAAGTTCAATATTTGTGCTATAAGCGTCATATTGATATCAATCAATTAGCTGTACCTCCCTTGCATCGCGTATCGAACGAAAGGCGACGCGTTACGCCGCCATATAATACCCTGATTATTTGATTAACGGATTTGCATAAAGCATAATAAGCGCGATAACTGTTGCAATGATCGCCATGGATTCGATTAAACCTACGGAAATCAAAGTGTTTGTGAAAAGTGCATCCTTTGCTTCCGGCTGACGAGTCAGACCTTCGATAAATTTGGATGTTACAAGACCATCACCAATACCAGCACCAATTGCTGCCAGACCCATTGTAAGACCAGCACCGATTAAAGCTGCTGCTACCATTATTGCATTTTCCATAAAAAAATCCCCCTTAAATAAAATAAAATTGTTTCGACTCTGTGTTAATGATCATCCAGTTTTACAGCGTTGGACAAATACGCCATCGACAACATCGTAAAGATAAATGCCTGTACCCCACCAATAAAGATACTGAACGCAAGCCAGATAACACTCGGAATTGGCATCCATATTGGCATGAGCCGCAAGAGAATCGTAATAAGGATTTCCCCCGCAAGAATATTACCAAACAGACGGAAAGACAGTGTGATCGGTTTTGCGACTTCTTCAATTATGTTAATAATGACAAACACAGGTGTCGGCTGAAAGAAATGTTTAATATAGTTCATTCCTTTAAAGTACAAGCCGAGAACATGGAGCATCACAACAACCATAAGAGCCAGTCCCATCGTGGTGTTCAAATCATTTGTCGGCGATGCCAGCATTGGTATAAGACCAAGCCAGTTGGAAACCAGCAGAAACATGAACAACGCAATAATCAGCGGTGCCAGCATGCGGCCGCGCGGTCCCATGGTTGCATCAATCTGCCCATGCAAACCTGTAACAATCATTTCAATTACATTCTGCCAGCCCGACGGAACAAGCTTCAAACTGCGCGTCGCCAAAAAAGCAATTGCAATAATGACTGCCATGGCAATCCATGTCATGTACAAAGTTTCCACATTGAACGTAAATCCGGCAATGTGTGCTACTTCGCGAACACCGATTTCATGCATACTTCTCACTCCCAATTCTTTATTTTTTTACCAGCATTATTATTGTAGGCAAACACAACAACATTGACCATCAGTAAACCTGCAAGCAGGAAAAACCCACCAACAACCGTCCAAAACACATCCATGGAAATATAAATTGCCACACGAAGCACGACAAAAACCATAAAAATGCGTAACCCCAAGCCAAACTGCATTTGCCGCTTTGCCCGGTTGATACTCATCGTCGAGCTTTTCCATATTCGATAAACCAAGGTCCACCAGCAGACAATTGCCAGAAAACAACCGATTAAAAATGCAGCAAATAAATGAGTCTTGTTTATTGTATACAACAAGACTCCTATACCCGCTGTGCATATTCCAATCTGTACCAGCACTTGTCTGCAGTATGCTACTAAAATTTCTTTCATATTCCTCCTCCGACTTCTACGTCTTTGTTTGAATATCTGCCACTCCATGAAACAAAGCTTAAAATATGAACAATCTTCAAATTTATACTTTCTATAATCTTTCCCTTCGACAAAAATATAATTTTCCCTGCTTTATTTACCGCTTAAATTTCAACAACAAATTTTCCAAAACATCATTCCATTCATATAAGTAATACACCCCATAACTATTATATATAGTTAT
>JBAYAD010000139.1:0-6958 GCA_041669965.1 Selenomonadaceae bacterium | reverse complement strand
GCTAACTGCTTGAGTCAGCTTTTATATAATACCTCATCGAGAAGATTCTGTCAAGAACTTTTTCTGAGGCTTTCGATTCGTTTGCTTTAGAAGCCTGCGTTTCGAAGTGTGTTACTGTGTTCACCAGCAACTTGTATTATGATACAGTATCTTGTGTTGCTTGTCAACTGTTTTTTTGTAATCGTGTAAAAATCTTCTTCGATCCTATAAAGACTTAAGATCCTCTTACTCAATTGTAAAACTAATTTTGCTTATATACATTTCTTAATTATTCCCTACTATAAAAAGCACCCATAGTATTGAATACTTTCTTGTATCCTATGCCCTAGGTGCTATTTTAGCCAATCTCTTTAAAAATTCCCCATCTTATTTTTTAGCTAAAATAAGATTTGGATGTTTTTTTATATCATCTGCTATTGCATCAACATCGGGAACAATGGCGATACGCAGGCCCGCTCGTTTTTCTACAAGATCCATCCCCAAGCAGGTATCATCAAGCGAAACAATGTGTGTTAGAATTTTATCAACATCGATTTTTCCGCTACGAATCATTTCAATAGCAAGTGCATTATGGCGTGGTGCCGAAGAAAACGTTCCATATAATGTAATCTGGCGATAATGAACAAAGTTCACATCGAATTGCAGCATTGGATTATCTTTCGGCAAACCAGCAAAAAGACACGTCTTACCCATTTTACTTGTCATTTGTATTCCCATGCTTTGAGCTTCGGCATTACCAGCAGTTACAATAACAACGTTAGCACCCATACCACCAGTAAGGTCCATAATTGCTTTTACACCATCTTCCTTACTTAAATCAATATAAGCATCATAATTAAAGTGTTTTGCTGTTTCTAATCGCTTGCCACTGCGATTGATAAGAAAAATCTTTCCCGCGCCATGTGCTTTTGCCAGTTCAGCATGCATAAGACCAATTGGACCAGCACCGATAACTGCCACTGTATCACCAAGCTGAATATTCATAGCTTCCTGTCCATTAATAACACAGGCCAGTGGCTCAGCAAGCGATGCACTTAAATAATCTACAGAATCCGGAATGAAATTCACATTGCCTGCACGCACAGCATTTTCTGGGATTCTTACATATTCAGCAAACCCGCCATTATAATGATGCGCAATAGTTTTGCGTGTATAACATAAGTTTTGATGTCCTGACAAACAATACGAACACATGCCGCAGCCAATTCCAGGCGCCACGATTACCCGATCACCAATTTTATAGTTCGTAACATTTTTACCAGCTTGAACAATATCACCGGCAAATTCATGCCCTAAAACAATTGGCGGCTTTATCGCTTTATGTCCATGACGAAATGTCCGTGCATCACCACCGCAAATTGCACAAGCCTTAACTTGTACAAGCAACTCTCCATCACCAATAACTGGTTTTTCAATTTCTTCTACCTCTATTAAACCTATACCTTTATACACAGCTGCTTTCATCATTTAATTAGCTCCCTCCACGTCAAAACTTTTTTCGTTACTTATTTCAGTTTAGTAAGATCCACTTTTACGTCTTTTTCATTAACAATCCAACGTGCATTACCTTCTTTAATTGTGCGCTTCATTTCTGCTAATAAAAGATATGGCGTACGATTGAATGCATCTTTCGTCGACCCGGCAAGATGTGGTGTAATCGTTACATTATCCAACGTCATAAACGGATGATCCTTTGCTGGCGGTTCTACCCAAAATACATCAATTGCTGCACCACCAATTTTTTTATTTTCTAATGCATCAATAAGTGCCTGTTCATCAATAAGACCTGCTCGTGCTGTATTAATAACATAGGCCGTCGATTTCATTAAAGCAAATTGGTCTTTTCCCAGCAAGCCCCTTGTTTCATCCGAAAGTCTTGCATGCATACTGATAAAATCTGCGTTCTTGCAAAGTTCTTCAAGTGAAACCTTTTTACAGCCAGATGCTTCAATTGTTTCTGCCGTCGCATATGGATCATAAACAATAACGTTGACATCAAAACCTTTAAGTTTTTTTGCAACAAGATGACCAATATAGCCAAACCCAACAAGCCCAATTGTTTTTTCAAACATATCACCAACAAAAGCGGCATTCGAATATTGTTTTTTCCAATTTCCCTTCTTTAATTCAGCATGTGCCTTACCTATATTACGCATTTCTACAATCATCATAGCAATTGTATAGTCAGATACCGCATTTGCATTTCTTCCCATTGTTTTGAATACTGCGATATTGTGCTTTGTTGCAGCTGCTACATCAATATTTTCTACACCCGCACGGCAAATACCAATAGCTGTACATTTTTTTGCCGCCGCAATAATCTGCTCATTAATTGGTGTGTGCTGTGTAACAATAAGATCAACCTCACCGACATAATCAAATATTTCTTTTGGCGGCTTCCCAACCGATGGGCCATTTTTTTCAACAATACTGCGCAAATACCAAAACTCTTCATCATTTGCCGGTTTCCAGTCGACACAATATACTTCTATATTTTCTCCCAGTTCTTTATGGACTGCGGTCTTTAATTTTTCTGACGATAATAATGGATCACCAATTACTAATGCTTTCATATAAATCACTCCTGTGTTTGTTATTTTATGCTTATTCAAAACGAATTGTGTCCCCAACCATAACACGTGGTATCATCCCGCCTTTTATTGCAATCTGCCCCGGTTGATCAACCTCATTTTTTCCATTAAATACTAATGTACAATGTCCTTTATCACGCAAAGTCGACATCGCATCATCACCGACGGCTGTAACATCATACTCAACATCAGCTATAAAGAGCTTATCACCAACGATAATATCGGACTTGATCGTCCCTATGGTATGAGCAACTACCATATTCATGTATTCATATGGGACATTCTTATTAAAAATAATCATACTATCACGTGTTTTTAACAACTGTAAGACAAAATCACCAATGTTTGTAACGGTCACTTCATATTTCATCTTCTTTTTCCTCCTCTTCAGCAAAACAGGCCTGCATTTCTGTAACGGCTTTGTTGAACTCAACAAGTGCCGGATACATCTTTTGGTTCAATGTTTTATAGATCTTCATATATTTTTTATGATTCTCCATATTAGGCAGATAAACCTTTTCCGGAAAGTTTACTTGTGCGACTGCATCTGCCGAATTTGTGTAGATACCGGCCCCAAGACCAGCCAGCATTGCTGCACCAAGAGCAGCTGCTTCCGGTACATGTTTACTTTTTACAATTATCCCCGTAACATCAGCTTTAGTCTGCAACCAAAAATCACTTTTTGCCGCACCGCCAATTGCATAAATCGACTCAATCTTTGTATGTGTTATCTTCTGTATTTCATTAATAATACTATACATTTCAAAACAAAGACCTTCTATAATTGCACGAACAAAATCGCCGCGTTTCGTTCCTGTCGTCAATCCAAGAAAAGCACCTCTGGCATCCCCATCAGTTCCCAGCGTATAACGTCCACAAAAATGCGGCAGCATCATGCAGCCATTTGCACCAATTGGCAGCTTTACAGCTTCTGCTACAAGCTCATCAAAAGAAGTACATTCAAACTCACGCTTAAACCATTCAAAAATTCCTCCGGATGAGATAATCATTCCCATCATGTAATATTTGTCATCTACAACATGTATGACTGACGTAAAATTCTCATTCATGCATTTCACATTAACTTGCGGTTCATCTGTAACAACAAAGATCTGTTCACTTGTACCAGTCGAATCAAGCATCTGACCGGCATCAATGATGCCGGTAGCAAAAGCCCCACAGGCATAGTCTATTCCACCTGCATAAACCGGCGTGCCTACCGTTAAAGAAGTAAGTTCTGCTACCTCTTTTATGACTCGTCCAACAAGCTCTCCCGGCCGCACCGGTTTGGGAAGAAGTTTTCTCGGCAATCCGGCTGCATTCAATATTTCATCTGACCAATCACGCTTACGCAGATCAAACGCCATTGTCCGACAGGCATTCGTATAGCTTGTCTTTGCCTCGCCAGTAAGTTTAAAACTTACAAACCCTTGCATCTGATTCCAGTACTGTGCATTCGCAAACCTTTTGGGATGATGCTCTTTAATCCATTGCATCCGTGTTATGCCCGCTACAGGATTTGGATTAATACCAGTAATTTTATAAGTTTTTTCCATACCAAACGCTTTCCACTTTTCCGCAATCTTACTTGTTCGTGTATCAAACCAGCGGATTGTTGGATATACCGGGTTACCATCTTTGTCCAACAAAACATCTTCACCATTTGTTGCAATACCAATGCCTTCGCACTTCTCTCCTGGCAACTGCTCAACAATTTCTTTTATACAAGCAGCAACGCCTAACCATAACTTTGCTGGATCAATCTCTGCCCGCCCATTTTCTCGATAATATGTATCAGATGGACGATGTGACGTCGCTAAAAATTTACCCTTATAGTCACAGGCAATTGCTTTATAATTTGTTGAACCAATATCTATTCCCATTAAATAGCCCATGCTATTGCTCTCCTTTGAAAATTCTTAGAAAAAACTATATTTCTGCGGCAATTCGATCTTCTTCCATCTTAATAAATAATTTTAGACAATTTTCTTAAATGAACAAGGAAATAACTATTACACCGATAAGACCCATAACCGAAATAATAGTTTCCATTGTACACCAGGTTCTTACTGTTTCCTTTACGGTTAAGCCAAAGAACTCTTTAAAAAGCCAAAACCCCGGATCATTTGGCGGGCTAAGAATAAGACTGCCCGCCCCTGTAGCAAGAACCATAAGTTCTGGGCTTACACCTGTTGCAGCAACAAGCGGAGCTGCTATCCCCCCAGCTGTAAGTGCTGCTACAGTTGCTGAACCAACGGAGATACGAATAACTGCAGCAATAAGCCAGGCAAGAAACAGTGGCGAAAAATTCGAGCCAGCCATCAGTTCTCCAATATATTTACCGACACCACTATCAATGAGAACCTGTTTTAATGCCCCACCAGCACCAACAATTAAAAGAATCATTGCAATTGCCACAACAGCACCTTCTACTGTTTTCATGACTTCTGTCATTGATTTGCCACGGCCAAGGCCAAATGTATAAATTGCAATTGTGAGTGAAATAGAAAGTGCCATATCCGGTGCACCAAGAAAAGTCAATACCAAAAGTACCATTGAACCTTTTGCCAGCGTCAATTTTGCAATTGCAGCAGCCGCCATAAGAAATACCGGAACGAGAGCTGTGAAAATACTTACTGCAAAGCTTGGCATTTCTTCTTCTGTAAATACCTTTGGATTATACAATCCCTGAGGAATCTCCGGATTAATATGCTTTACTGTATTATAGAAAAGCGGTCCTCCTACAATCACTGTCGGAATTGCAATAATTGCACCATATACAAGCGTAAGACCAATATCAGCATTATAAATAACGGATATTGCTGTTGGACCCGGATGTGGTGGTAAAAATCCATGTGTTACAGATAATGCTGCTGCCATTGGAATACCAACTTCAAGAAGAGGTATTTTCGCCGAAGCTGCAATTGTAAATACCAACGGAATCAAAAGTACAAAACCTATTTCATAGAAAAGTGCGATCCCTACAATAAACCCTGTAAGACAAACTGCCCATTTTACATTTTTTCGTCCAAACACATTGATAAGCGTTGTTGCTATCTGCTGTGCACCACCACTTTCAGCCATGAGCTTACCAAGCATTGCACCAAAAGATACAACAATAGCAAGTCCGCCAAGTGTTCCTCCAAGACCTTTTTCAATTGTTGGCATAATTTCATTCACAGGCAACCCTTGTGAGTAAGCCATAATCATAGATACAAGAATCAACGAAAGGAAACTATTAAGCTTTAGTTTTACAATCAGAAAAAACAAAATTACAATACCGCATGCTAAAATAATTAATGGCA
Organism: Selenomonadaceae bacterium; assembly: GCA_041669965.1. Classification (GTDB taxonomy): domain Bacteria; phylum Bacillota; class Negativicutes; order Selenomonadales; family Selenomonadaceae; genus UBA1792. The sequence continues at coordinate 1,062 of JBAYAD010000139.1, read as the reverse complement.
TAATTAAAATCCTCCTCTTATTTTTAAATCAGATTTACGTAAGCATCTTTTTCTATTTTACAAGTCCCCCTTTCAGTTTTGTCAGTGTTCTGTATTGCATTTCTTAACTGACTCTTCGTTTTTTTCCAAATACTCAGTTTGCAATAAATGAATGTTATATTTCTTTTTTAGTTATTTTATTTGATATGATTATATCATTGTAGATCGAAATTGTAAATACATTTTCATAATATATTCAACAAAATGATTAAATATTATCATTTAAAAGATAACTTGCCCACAACATAGCCATAAAAAACATAAGAAAGAGGAATATACATACCTCTTTCTTATCGTGCTCTTACAAAAGATTACTTTGTTAAACTATTAACCTTTTTTAGCAGTACTGCAATCTCTTCTACCTGCTTTTCATTCAATTCTATTGACGGCTGCTTAACAAAGGTACCAATCGGTACCCCTTGAGCAGCAACGGCTCCTTTTATCGCCGCTATAAATGGCTGCGAAATACTATATAAATTCATCATCATAGAAATTTTATGCTGCGCAGCCAACACTCCACTGAAATTACTTTTATTATAATCTGCAAGCAAACCAGAAAAAACATTTGGAATGACATTCGACATTCCCCCGATTACGCCATCCCCGCCTGCCATAAGATTTGGAATTAAATATTCATCATATCCTGATAATATTCGAAAATCAGGACGTACACTTTTCACGACATGAATCAACTGACGTGTGTGACTAATGTTATCAACCGTATCTTTTATACCGACAATATTCTTGAAATCTGTCGCTAATTTGAGCACTAACTCTGATTCTATATTGATTGTTGTCCGATCCGGAAAGTTATAGATTAAAATAGGTAATGATGTACTACGTGCTACATTTGCATAATATCGATATAAAGTTTCTGAATTTAAGTTAAAGTAGTATGGTGATATCACAACGACACCATCTGCACCAGCTTCTTCTGCGCTATGTGTCAAATCAAGAACATCTTTCTGAATTGTTCCTCCTGTACCGACTAAAACAGGTACACGTTTATTTACGGTTTTCACT
>JBAYAD010000138.1:0-6960 GCA_041669965.1 Selenomonadaceae bacterium | reverse complement strand
ATGCTGAACATACGCGTCTGTTATATAAATCGGAAATTTTTCGTGGGGATGTTTTTTTATTTATGAAACGATTGCAACATTCGGGAAGAATGTTTGATATGGTTTTTTGCGATCCACCGTATAATAAGATGCTTTGGCAGCGGGTGCTTGTTTTGCTTGATACAATGAATTTGCTAAAAACTGGAGCAATTGTTATTATAGAACATGCTAAAGAAGACTGCAGCATGCCGAAGCTTGGCAACTTAAAAATCATACGAAATCAGGTCTATGGATCGACTACACAGATCAGTATATTGAAAAAAAGTGAAGTATCGGAAGGAGAAATACTATGAAGGTTGCAGTATGCCCGGGAAGCTTTGATCCTGTAACAAATGGACATATTGATGTTTTTGAGCGGGCAAGCAAAATGTTTGATGAATTGATTGTCGGTGTTTTCCACAATGTAAATAAAAAACCATTGTTTTCAATGGAAAAACGCGTGGAGCTTTTGCGCGAATCAACAAGACATATAAAAAATATAAGAGTGGATTCCTTTGACGGATTGTTATCGGATTATCTGCATAAGCAGAACTCAAATATTATTGTGCGTGGGCTTCGTGCTATGGCAGATTTTGAGTATGAGTTCCAGCGGGCAATGCTTTTAAAGCATATTTCACCTGAAGTTGAAACCGTATTTTTAATAACAGGTAATGAATATTCTTTTCTGAGTTCATCAGGGATTCGTGAGTTAGCAAAATTTAATGGAAAAATTGAAGGACTTGTACCTAAATGTGTAGAAATAGCAATAAAGGAATATGCAGGTAATGTAGGAAAAGATTTAACTATAGAGAAGGTAGGCTGGTTGGATGGCTGTAAATGATATTTTGGAAAAAATTGAAAATCTTGTAGTAGATGCACATCGTGTTGTTTTTACGAATAAGTGTATTATTGAAGAAAATGATCTTTATCGTCTTGTTGATGATTTGCGTGGTGAGCTGCCGGTGGAAATTCAGCAGTCCGTTGAAATTGTGCAGGAAAAACAAGCAATCCTCGATGCGGCAAATGAACAGGCAGCGAAAATTATTGAGCAGGCTAAAGAATATGCTATAAAGTTAACGGAAGAAAATGAGATTGTGCAGCAGGCAAAGGAACAGGCGAGGATGATTATGCAGCAAACTCAGGAGCAGGAAAAAGAAATCATGGAAAAAACTATGCAGAGTTCGCAGCAATTGAAGGCAGATGCAAACCAATATGCAAATCAAGTGTTTGATCATTTGCTTACAAATGTTGGCAGTGCCTTGAATATTGTTCAGCAGGCGAAATCTGAATTAGATAAAGGTAATGAAGATGCATAAAAAACTCCTCCCTGGTATTTTTGGGAGGAGCTTTTGCTTTTGTGGAATGTATTTTCTTTGAAATAAAATTAGATTGAAGTGGGGATGTTTATGCAAATATTGATTGTTGATGATGAGGAGTCGATTCGTGAATTGCTTTCTTATAATTTAAAGAAGGCAGGTTATTGTGTTCTTACTGCAGGTGATGGCACGACGGCACTGCAAATGGTGGAGGCGGGTGTTGATCTTGTTCTGCTTGATATTATGCTGCCAGGCATGGATGGGTTCGAAGTATGTCGTCATCTTAAGGAACATAAATCGACGGCGCAGATTCCCGTTATTATGCTTACTGCAAAGGATGAGGAAATAGATAAAGTGCTGGGCCTTGAACTTGGAGCAGATGATTATGCAGTGAAACCGTTTAGTATGCGAGAACTTTTGTCAAGAATTAAGGCGGTTTTAAGGCGCAGCAATGTACAAGTAGAAAAACAGGATAATCAGTTGACGATAGGTCCTTTGCGTATGGATTTTGATGCATATACAGCTTTTTTACAAAGTGAAGCGTTGTCTCTTACACCAAAAGAGTATGAGCTTTTAAAGTTATTTTTGACAAATATAGGAAGAGCATATTCACGTGATGAGCTTTTAGAAAAGATATGGGGATATGAATATTACGGTGATACACGTACAGTTGATGTGCATATACGCCATTTGCGAGCGAAGCTTCAGAACGATCCGATTATAGCTTCATCAATTGAGACAGTAAGAGGTATTGGCTATCGATTTGTAAGACGGAATTTTTAGCTGGTATAGAGGAGGCATCTGCAAAATAGAGATATTGAAGCAGGTGCTTTTTGTTTACTTAAAATTAACATTGGCATAACATCTACAGTATTTTTTTATGGTATAGTTTCTTAAGAGGTGGGGAAAATACATGGAATATAAGATGCAAATAAGAAACTTGAATTTATATTATGGAAAAATGCAGGCACTATATGATGTATCAATGGATGTTCCGACAAATTCGGTCGTCGCACTTATTGGGCCGTCGGGTTGTGGCAAGTCAACGTTTTTAAAATCATTGAATCGCATGAATGATCTTATAGAGGGTGTCCGTATCGATGGTGAAATTGAATTGGATGGTGCTAATATTTACGATACGAATACAGATATTGTAAATTTGCGCAAACGTCTGGGCATGGTGTTTCAGCGTCCCAATCCTTTTCCTATGTCGATTTATGATAATGTTGCCTATGGGTGCCGTGTACATGGGTTAAATGATAAAAAAAAGTTGGATGAAATTGTCGAACGGAGTTTGCGTGGTGCAGCAATCTGGGATGAGGTAAAAGATCGATTGAAAGCGTCCGCAATGGGAATGTCTGGTGGCCAACAGCAGCGACTTTGTATCGCACGTGTCATGGCAGTAGAACCGGAAGTTGTACTTATGGATGAACCATGCTCAGCGCTTGATCCGATATCAACAATGAAAATCGAGGAACTTGTAAGTGAATTGAAGAAAGACTATACGATTGTTATGGTTACACATAATATGCAGCAGGCAGCGCGTGTCTCAGATTACACGGCATTTTTTCTAAATGGCAAGCTTATTGAAACAGATGAGACAAATGTGATCTTTACGAAACCCAACAATAAGAAGACGGAAGACTATATCACAGGCCGGTTTGGCTGAGAAAGCAGGACGATAAGATGGTTGATAAAACAACGCGGCAGGAATATATAAAAAGCCTTGCTGAAGTACAGGAAAAGGTAATAGAAATGGGTATTGCCGCACGCGAAGCTGTTGAAAGTGCTATGAAGGCTTTTATACAACAAAACAAAAACATGGCAGCAAGAGTGATGAAGGAAGATGATCGTATTGATGATATGACGATCGATATTGAAGATCTTTGTATTTTGCTCATTGCAAAGCAGCAGCCAATTGCACATGATCTTCGTGTAATTGCGACAGGATTCAAGATATCAACGGACTTAGAGCGTATCGGTGACCATGCTTTTGATATTGCAAAGATAGCATATGATATTAATAAAGAGGCACCAATGAAAAATTTGGATTTTTTTTATACGTCGCAGTTAGGAGCTTGTGCTATAGAAATGTTGAACATAGCAATTGAAGCGTATAAAAAAGAGGATATTACGCTGGCAGAAAAGGTGTGCGTCAAGGATGATGAAATGGATGAGCTTTTTGCCAAGACGTTTTTTGAGCTCTCCAGTCTTGTAACAAACGAGGTGGCAAGAGCACAGCAGATTACAGAACTTTTATTTATTGCGCGGTTTCTTGAGCGTATTGGCGATCACGCGACAAATATTGCTGAATGGGTAATTTATCTCGAAACAGCAGAGCGTATAAGAAAGACACGGGAATAGAATAAAATAAAATAAAGCTGGTTGTGTAAGAAAAGACTGATTAAGAGAACATATTTTGATACAGTCTTTTTTTTATATACAGATAGAAGACAAATCACAGGTGAACTAGTAAGAAAATAAAAATATCTATGATAAAAATACTAAAAAATAAAAGTAAACAATCTGATTTTGGGAGATTATTTAGAGGTTATGTGGGGAAACTCAAGCAGAAAAGTTGTTCCTTGCTGTGGTTTGCTTTCGACAGTGATTTTGCCACCGAACAAAGTGACAAGAAAATGAACAAGAGACAGGCCAATACCACTGCCTCCACCCGTGCGAGTACGTGCTTTGTCGGCACGATAAAAGCGTTCAAAAATAAAGGGGAGATCGGTGGCTTCAATTCCAATACCATTATCTTTTATGAAAAGAAGGGTTTTGTTTTCCTTGACTTGACAGGAAAGTGTGATCGTTCCCTGGGCGGGGGTGTATTTAATGGCATTTTCTGTAAGGTTTATGATCAGCTGTAAGAAAAGATCTTTGTTTGCGGAGATGACAGCAGGTTCATTTGGCAGAAACAGCTGCAGGGTTTGCTGTTTATCTTCAATTTGTTTTTGCAGCTTAGTTTGTACGGTCATTAGAATCTCTTTACAACTAAAAAGCGATACTTGTATCTGTTGACGATACTCAGCACTATCAAGTTTAGCAAGCTGTAAAAGGTCTTTAGTAAGGCGATTCATACGTTGGGCTTCTTTATAAATAATTGCAATGAATGCTTTGCTTTGTTTCGGGTCGGAAAAGTCGTCGTCGAGAAGTGTTTCGGCAAAGCCGGAAATCGATGTGAGCGGTGTAGCAATTTCATGGGCGGCATTGGCGACGAACTCAGTCTGCCGAATGGAAAGTTCCTGCAGTAGAGAGATGTCATGAAAGACGCTAAGTACATGAAGCTCTTTTTCATTAGGAAATGGTGCAAAAAAGACAGAAAAAGTTTTCTTTGTCTGGTTGATGATGAGCGGAAATATAATTGATTTGGAGGTATTCGTTGTAAGGACTTCCTGAGCGGTTTTGCTTAGCACTGTACTGCCGATGGCATTGATACTGTTTTTGCCGAGAAGGGCTGGTGTGAGACGGAATAGTTCCCGGGCTTGGCGGTTCGCTGTCATGATGCGTCCCTGCGGATCAATAAGTATAACGCCGTTATCCATGTTTTCGAGAATAAGGGCCTGCTTGTGGGCTTCGGCCTCTGATGTTCGGATCCTTTTTGCGAGATGACTTGTAAGTTTGTTGATGGTACGGGCAAGAATTTCCAGTTCATCGCCTGTGTGGATATGCAGGCGGCGTTTCAAGTTGCCGTTTGTGATTGCTAGTGCGTCCTTTGTCATTTGGAGAATTGGACGGATTTGTCGGTTTGCTAAAATGAAGCCAACCAATGTTGCGAGAAGGATAGCAATGAGAAGACCAAGTAAAATGGCCTTTTTTATGTAGAGATAGGAGTTTTCAATTGGCGTTAAGGATGAAGATGTGCGGACGATACCGATGAGTACCCCATTTTTGTAAACAGGAACTGCAACGTACAGCATGTTTTCATGCAGTGTATCACTATGACGTATGGCAGTGCTGTAGGGCCCCTGAAAAGCACCCTGTATCTCCGGACGCATGAGATGATTATCAAGTGTATCTGCAGGTTCAGAGGAGTCGGCAAGCACGGTTCCGGCATTGTCGAGCATAGTGATGCGGAGTGTGGTAGCTTTACTGATTTCGTGAATTTTTCTATTGAGCTCCGTAGCAGAAACAGTTGATGAAAGCTGCTCAGCTAGTGTGATTTCAATGATTTGTGCATTTGTAATGAGATTGAGTTTTTCTTTTTCCATATTTTCCGTGGCGAAAAATTGCAATAGATAAATGCCTAGAAAAGAAAGTAATAAGACGCTAAGCAGAACAAAAGAGAAGACGAAGCGACGGCGAATCTTCGATTTAAGCATAGAAGGCCTTCTTTCTAAATAGGATAAGAATATTGTATCATAACTGAAGGAAAAAAGAGGCAGGTTTAACAAAACCTTAACATTACCATAACAACTTATCATAGTATATCGGATAGAATGAATATAGGTTAAAACATTACATAAACAGTAAACCATAGGAGGATGAGAAAATGTTTTTCGGTAAAAGAAAAAAGTTAGCAGCAGTTTTAGGGGCTTTAATGGTTAGTGCAATGGTATTCACTGGTTGTGGTGGTTCGCAGGATAAAGCAACTAACAATAATGCGAAGTCATCAACGACTGCTTTAGAAGGAAAGATTAGTGCATCAGGTTCGACAGCACTTTTGCCGCTTCTTAAACCGGCACAGGAAGAATTCCAGAAGAACAATGCAAAGGTCACGGTTAATATTGCCGGAGGTGGTTCTTTCACAGGTATGAATCAGGTAGCAGAAGGTTCCGTGCAAATTGGGAATTCCGATGTTGATCTGCCAACAGATTATAAAGATAAAGGACTTGTTGATCATAAGGTCGTTGTTGAGCCGTTTGTATTCATTACGAGTAAAGATAATAAAGTTGACAGCTTGACAACACAGCAAACCATTGATATTCTTACAGGGAAAATTACCAACTGGAAAGAAGTTGGTGGTGCTGACCAGGAAATCAAACTAATACACCGGGCAAAATCTTCCGGTTCTCGTGCAACCATTAGTGAAGTTGTTTTGAAAGGCGCTGCATTTACTGATAATGCTGTAATTCAGGATTCTAATGGTGCTGTTCGTACTGCAATTGCCAGCACTCCGGGGTCAATTGGTTATGTTGATGCACCGTATGCAGATGATTCTGTAAAAATTCTTGCTTTTAATGGCGTAAAATATACGGCACAGGCAATTATTGACGGTAAGTATCCAATTTATGGATATGGTCATATGTATACAAAAGGCGAGCCAACTGGTGCGGTTAAAGCCTTTATTGACTATGTTATGAGTGATGAATTCCAAAACTCGCAGGTTGAAAAACTGGGCTTTATTCCGGTCAGCAAGATGAAGAAGTAAAAACAAGGTATATAGAAAAACGCTCTTGGCTGATTGTTGATGTAGCAGCTAAGAGCGTTTGCTGTATAACAAAGTGTCGTTTATATTAAGAAAGGATGGAACTATGAAAAGTGAGGATTTAAAGCACGAGCGCAGGATTTTATATGACCGTTATGTCCGTTATCTTTTTATTGCAGCGGCATTTTTAATGGGGATATTTATTTTTTCAATTGTTTTTTTTGTGGGTAAGCAAGGATTATTAACATTCTTATCGGT
>JBAYAD010000137.1:0-6989 GCA_041669965.1 Selenomonadaceae bacterium | reverse complement strand
TGTTGGCTTTGGCTATAATGATTTTCAATACTTTGCAGCGTTTTATACACTGATGCTGTTACCCATTCCGTTCATAATTTTCATGAGAGAAATATTATCAAGCGGAAGAAATATCTTCAATGTAATTATCGTATTAGTCATTTTGTCTTTTCTAATCAGTTCTGTATTTCTTTTTTGTGGAGCTATTTCATCCTTGATTGTCCCATTACCACTATTTCATGTTCTGATTATTACGACTCTCGTCGCATCGGTTGGCATAGGCTGGTATGATTATGTAAAATATAGAAAAAAACACGTTCTATTGATTCTTATAGGCATTTTTATTTATGGAATTTTCGCCATATTTGCTCTGATAGCCTTTTACAGTGACAATAGCATCTATTCCCATCTGTTTCGACTTGGTTTTTTGGGTTTTATTCTGTTTTTGTGCATCAGTACAATCCGGTATGCTGTTGTTATTGTTAATAATGCGGCAGAAAGCAACGAGAATAAGATAAAAGCTTTGAAAGCCGAAAATAATTTAAGGGTCAATCAAATTGGCACACACTTTTTCTATCATGTTATGAATACTGCAAGGGTGTTAATTAAAAATAACCCAGATGCAGCATATAAAATGATGGGAGATATATCAAAATACCTGCGATATAAAACGGACAGCAGTGAAGTTGTTGGCGGCATAGTCAAATTCAGCGAGGAAATGAAATCGATCAAGGCATATGTGGATATGAAGCAGATCATTCTCGGTGATCGATTAAAGGTGATATGTGAGATCAATACGGAGGATTTTTTTATTCCGGTTTTAAGCATACAGCCACTTGTTGAAAATGCGATTAAGCATGGGATAGAGCCGAAAGAGTGTGGCGGAACAGTGCAAATCATTGTGAATGAGGATAAAGATTATTACATAATTGTAGTTGAAGACGACGGCGTTGGTTATGATCAAGAAAACACGCTTGAGAATAATTCGATATCGGTTAGTCAATCAAACATTAAAGAGCGGTTGTCCTATTATGGTGATAACGAAATTATCGTGCACAGCATTCCAAATGGTGGAACGAAAACAACAGTTAAGTTTGTGAAAGGCTTGGGTAAAACAAATGAAAACGATATTAGTTGATGACGATCCTATTGGAATGGAAGGCTTTGAGATTGAATGTGGTGTTTTACCAGATGTTGAGATAGTTGGAAAATTCACTTCACCTCGTCTTGCGCTGGAATACGCGCAAAATAATGAAGTTGAATTTGCTCTTTTGGACATTGATATGCCTGAGATGAGTGGTTTTGAGCTTTATGACAAATTGAAAGAAATACGCAGCGATATTATTATAGTTTTTGTAACAGCGCATTCGGGTTATGCTGTAGAAGCGATTAGAAAAAAAGCCGATTATATTGTTTTTAAGCCATACGATAAGGAAGAAATTGAAGATGTTATCTCTCGAATCCGCCTTTTGAAGGGCAGACTGAAAAAACGTGTGTATTGTCGTACATTCGGCAGATTCGATGTTTTTATTGACGGAAACCCGGCTGTCTTTAAATCCGCAAAGGCAAAAGAAATTTTAGCACTATGTGTATATCGCCGTGGAGCGTCCGTTTCGGCGGAAGAAATTATAGATAAGATATGGCCAACTTATAACGGTACCCCAGGTGAATGCAGCGCTTTTCGTTTTACCATTAAGCAATTAGTAGATACTTTAAAAAAATATAAAGTAGAAATGGTTTTCGGGAGAGAAAAAGGTCTTTGCTATATTCGCCGTGATTTGTTATCATGCGACTACTATGATTTTCTCAATGACGATGCGGATGCGATTTGCAATTTTCAAGGGGAATTCATGTCAGAATATTCGTGGGCAGAGGGCGCAATGTACGCATTAGAGGAAAGGAAAAAGATAAGAGTTCAAAAGTAAGGCGTTTTATGTTTGATATTATCGACAGATGAAAGACCTGTGAAGAGGAAGTGCATCCTCTCCACAGGTCTTGTTTTTATAAAATTTTGAAAATAATCAAAGTAAAAAGTTAAATGGTAAAAGTGTAATTACTGACAGTACAATCCAAAAACAGAAAAGAATAATAGGCGCTGTCTTGTATTTTATCATAATAGCAATATACTCTCTGATAAAAGCATTGGACCAATAATAAAATGCGGTTTTACAGCCGACTCCCTCTGCCTTCAATCCGACTTTACGAGCATATGTTCCTGTTCTAAAAACATGATAATCATTGGTGACAAATATTGTTTGGTAATTGGGTTTCAATTTATCCAAAATTTGTTTGGAGAATTGCATATTTTCTAAAGTTGTAGTGGATTTATCCTCAAGAATAATATGATCGGGTGAAATCCCATGCTCTAATAAATAATTCTTCATTGCTTGAGCTTCTGATATTTTTTCATCGTGACCTTGACCGCCGGATGCAACTATTATTGCTGTTTGTCCGGAACGTTTGAATACTTCGATAGCCTTATCAATTCTTCCGGCAAGTAATGGCGACACTTGTTTACCGTCAATAAGTCCAGCTCCATGAATGATAATATAGTCACAATTTTTGTCCTTTGGCAAAATTTTATATAGCTGAGAATAGATAAATAAGGCGGAAAAGGTGAAAATAACATATCCTGCAAAAATCAGTGTCAATTCAAGCAGGCAGCATGTAATCGTGGATAAATCCGATCGAATAAATAATGTTGTAGCCGCAAAAAATGTACTCCATATTCCCAAGCCAAAAACGATAGACAAAACATGCGTCAAGCTAAACCGTTCTCTTATAATTGCTATAACACCTTCTGTAATAAAGACAAATGAGATCAGCAATAGGCCGAGTGGAATCACACAATATAAAATGAAAAGTATTAGTGCATTTATAATGCCGTTCGTAGAAGAACCAATTGCAAGAATCAGTGATGTAATTCCTGCCATGAGATAAATTGCATTACGAAAGAGCCTTCGCTCTTTGAACATCGAAAACGAAAATAAAACCATAAATAACAAAAAAAGCACCCAAAAAATCATATGTTTATCTCCATACTACATTATTCATTTTATATAATGCCACTAATTGCAGCCAATTGCAACCTATTTCGCGTATATTTTTTAAATATTTTTTTGTGAAATTTATTTTACTAAATAAATTTCTTATGAGAATGGCACTATTTATAAAAAATGAGGTATAAAAGCAAAAATTGTTGAAAAATGTATAAAGCTAACGATTAACTAACGAAAATCTCACAGATATCGCACGCACTATCATGTATACTACAAAAATAAAGAAAGGAGATATTTTTCTCAAGTCATAATAACCCTATTTGGTAAGCATTCTAAAGATGTATTAAGCGCTGAAACATTATGGGGAAATAGTTTTCAAAAAAGTCATTAGGAGGAACATTAAATGTCATATGATTATGTGGCAATTTCTCAACAAATACAGTCAATAGTTATTTCTATTCCTTCAGCAATTATCGCTGTTTTGAGTTTAGTGGCAGGATGGAGGATATGTGTAAAAGCTGGTATCCCTGGATGGGCGGCTATTATTCCAATATATAATGCCTATGTGCTTTTTAAGATAACATGGGGGAACGGATGGATGTTTTTATATACCATTTTGCCCATTGTGAATATTATAGTGTTTGTTATTACCATGATTAAGCTTGCAAGGGCGTTTGGAAAGGGAACCTTATTTGGATGGGGACTTGTGTTTTTTAATCTTATTTTCACCTTTATCCTTGCCTTTGATAAATCGGAATATCATGGGTGTACAGCGATGTGAAATCCAATACATAATAAACCAAACGGTTGAAGCGGCTCGATATTCGATCTTAGGATATTGTTTTTATTTCGTAATTTTTCATTTTACGAACAAGATCTAATGAATGCTTACCAAATATAGTTGTTATGTTTAAAAACTGGAAATGTACGGCGAATATTGCATGAAATCTAAATAAAAAAGGAATTATCTATGAAAACAAAAAAATGTGTGTCAATAGCTTTTCTTGGGGTGCTTGCCATTGTAATGCTTATATTATTTGGCAGCATAACATTAAATAATTATAGTGCGAATTTTGACGATTTGAGCAATACAGATAAGAAAGTCCTTATGGAATATGATGAATACTGTAAGGCAAATGCAAATAGTCCCATTTGGGATGGATTTAAACTCGAAGATAAAACCGTTTTAGTGATTGATAAGAATATTTTCGGAAATGCATATTTAATCAATCCTAAAAATGAAGTGAACAGCATCTTTGCAAAAAAGATAAAAATGCCGGAAGGTTCTTCTTTAGAGGTATATAGAGTTTCCGGCTTTTACCCGCTGCTGCTGCCAATGAAATATTTTATGGGATCATTTAACACGATAGGCAATTCATATAGCCTACTTGGAAACGAAGTGTATTTCACTACATATAATCGTAAGGATTCAGTGGACAAGGAATTTACATCAAAGCATTTCATTACATTTCTTTCCCATGAAGCCTTCCATTATTATATGCAATTAAATTGGGCAAACGGCACTCGCTTTATTGGAGATTTAAGCGAAAAGGATCTCTCGTTATTACAGCAGGAATATGAACTTCTCGACCTAATTCACGCTGAAATGGAAAAAGCATCGCCATCAAAAGATACTCTTATGAAATACGCTAAGGATTATGTATCTGTGGTTGATCAGCGGATTGCCGCAAATGAAGCGTATCTGAATAAGGAACTTTCCATGGAGACGGCTGAGGGAACGGCAACGTATGTAGGAATAAAGGCATCGGAAATAGTAAACTACGATTATGGTATTATGTATTTTAAAAATGCAAAGGATGTGCCTTTTGCTGATATTATTCCCATGTTAGAGAGCGGTGGTGTTGACGTAAGTATGCTGTCAGACGTAATACCCTATTTCACAGGTGCTCAACTATGCTTATTATTTGATGCCCTGCAAATTCCTAACTGGAAAGCTAAGCTGAACGAACAGACGCTTAGCACGCCGGTTACTTTATATTCTCTTTTGAAAGAGTTTACAGACTAAAACGGCTGAGGTTACCAGCGTGTAAGATCGAATGGTTGTTTTAACACAGATTTTAGAATATTAGCATGGTAATAGTTTTAAATAGTCGAAAACTGACGAAAGACTAACGGTTGCCTCACAGAAGTCAAACGCACACTATTGTATAATGAAACGTATACGATAGTGTGCGTTTTGCTATTGCCTGTAATTAAACCCTTTACGGTAAGCATTGCATTTATGCAATAAAAATATAGCACACATTATAATAATATATATCGTTTTAACAAAGGAGAAATTATGCAGCTTAATTTAAAAACGGATTACGCAGTTAGAATATTAATTTATCTGACCTGCGCTTCTCCAGGTATCCTGTCCTCTGCTGAAACAATTGGAAACAGTATGGGAATTTCTCCGCAATCTATTGCTGCGATAATGCGTCCGCTGAAAGATAAAGGCTGGATTGAAAACAAGCTTGGAGCTACCGGTGGATATCGCATTGCGGAAAAACCGGAAAACATATCTTTATTTGACATTGCAAGCGTTACAGAAGGTACTCTCAAAATCAATCGGTGTTTGGAACAGGATGGATTGTGTTCCATAAACGGCGTTTCGTCGTGCCCAGTTCACCAATTTTATCTTAATCTGCAAAATACGATTGAGAGAGAATTAAAACGTGCAACAATTGCCTCGCTTTTAAAAGTCAATGCTGTTTAATACGATAATGATCCATTCGACCATGTAATGCAAACTTGCACAAAAGTATTTGTCAGAAAAATCTGTTGAGGAGAAATAAATAATGAAACAAAATGTAAAAACAAGAGCAAAGCGTATAACAGCATTATTGCTGTGCATTTTGACGTGCTTGTCCATCATACCGGCAAGTGCATTCGCCGTTGAAAATCACACGCATTCTGAAAATTGTTATACAAAATTGTTGGTTTGCAAAATTGAAGAACATATACATACTGATGAGTGTTATACACAAATCTGTGAAAACACCGATGAAAACCATGAGCATAGTGAGGAGTGTTATGCCCTCACCTGCGGAAAAGAAGAGCATACTCACACAGATGACTGCTATGAAAACGTCCTCATCTGTGGGCTGGAGGAAACACAAACGGCAGAAACCGCTCAGGAAGAAGATTCGAGTGATGCCGGTGCGGATGTTCCGGAAATGTATGATATCATGCCTCTTGCTACAGGCAGTCTGGCAACCAGTGTTACTATAACCACGGACATGAGTGAAAAGGTTGATGCTGATGATGGCAAGCTGACTGTGAACCAGCTGATCAATTTTAAAATATTTTACTCGATGGAACAAAATGCGGTTCATGGCGGAGATTATATCGAGATAAATATTCCAGATGCGCTGGCAGCAGCGAAGCTTACCTATCCTCAAGATCATTTCGCATCCATGGAGGTAGTCGACGGAAAGTGGAGACTGACTTTTAAAGATGGCGCGGAAAATTTTATCAGTGGATATATCAATATGACAGGTCAGATTATTGATAATATTGACGTCACACCAACATTTGATGTTATTGTAAATGGCAGTACTGTTTTTACAACGGAAATTAAACCAATAGATTATGGAACAGCAGATATTCCATATTGGACTCCCTTTGGAAAAGAAATTCTAACAGATAACAATGAAAACGTGACTACTTCTGGCAGCATTAAAAATCAGACTGCTAATATATATGCTGATCCAATTAACGGAATCAAACAGGGTGATCAACTCAGATATCATATACGAATAGTGACGCAAAAGACGATGACCAATCTGATTGTTAATGACTATCTGCCAAAAGAACTCAAGCTGGTCGAGGGAAGCATTGTAGTTGATACCGCTTCAGGTAATAGTGGAATTCTTACTAATGCAGGAAATATTCCTTACACCACGACGCTTAATCCGGATGGTGGATTCACAATACATTTTGATAAAATAGAGCATACGGGAGCAACATCAACGACCGAGAAAGGAATAGTTTATCCCACCCATGCTT
>JBAYAD010000136.1:0-7078 GCA_041669965.1 Selenomonadaceae bacterium | reverse complement strand
ATTCTCAGCAGTTTTCGTTGGTTCCGGGACGCTCTTTCGCATCGCTCAGTATATAACAGAGTACGGTGCATCTTTTTCTGCAGTAGTACGGCTTTTTATCTTTAGCATGCCAAGCATTATTATCTGGACGTTTCCAATGTCTATGCTGCTTGCAAGTCTGCTGACCTTTGGCCGCTTGTCAGGGACAAGTGAAATTACGGCAATGAAATCGTGTGGTGTCAGCTTCAGCCGTATTGCTGCACCGGCAGTTGCACTGGGATTGTTTGTAAGCATCTTTGCTATCGGTTTCAACGAATACGTTGTTCCGTGGGCGAATGAAGCCTATAGCAATGTTGTTTACTACGAAATCGAAGGCAACACGAAACCACAGTCACAAGATCATATTATTATCAAAGAAATCACGGACGGGCAGATTCAGCGTCTTGTTTATGCGCGTCGCTATGATGCGGCCAGCAATACGATGCAGGGCGTAACCATGCAGTCCTTTACAGAAGGCAAAGTAAGTCATGTAGAAAATGCGGAATATGCTGAATGGCAGGAAAATCAGTGGATTATGCATCAGGGAATTATTTATGATATATCGGACGGTGAGACCGAGCATATCATGCACTTTGCGACGCAGGTACTGCCAATCGATCGGAGTCCGACTCAGATTCTGCGTGAACAGAAAAAGCCGGAAGAACTCACAATGAAAGATCTGCGCTCACAGATTGAGATTATGCGTTCACAGTATGTTAATACGCGTAAACTTGAGGTGGAGCTTTACCAGCGTATTACAATTCCAATGGCAAGTCTTATCTTTACGATTGTCGGCGTGCCGCTTGGGCTTCAGCCAAATCGTAAGAGCTCATCAATCGGTTTCGGACTCAGTATCATTATTATTTTCTTTTATTACAGTATAATGACACTTGCCGGAGCGATCGGTCAGAGCGGCGCAATCGATCCGGCCTATGCCGTATGGATACCAAATATCATCGGTCTTATTGTCGGCTCCTATCTCATACACGAAGCAGCAAAATAAATTGCAGGGCAGCTTTCCCCGCAGCAGCAAACCATGATAAAAATAGAAAGCAGGTGTGACTATGTATGGAATTGTTCTGATTATTGTTCTTATCATAACAGGTGGCGTAATTGCTTTTATCGGTGATCGTCTTGGTACGAAGATTGGCAAGAAACGACTTTCTGTATTTGGGCTGCGCCCGCGTCATACCTCAATACTTATTACAATACTTACGGGGATTTGTATAACAACGCTGACTTTTGGAATCATGGCAGCTGTCTCGGAAAATGTGCGTACAGCACTTTTCGGTATGGAGAAGCTCAACCAGACGATGCAGCAGACAAAGAGCAGCCTGCAGACGGCAACAGCGGAACTGGCTGCTGCTGATATAGAAAAAAAGAAAACAAATGAAGCTTTGAAAAAAGCACAGAATGATGTAAGTGATCTGGAGGATAAGCAGTCTGCGCTGACTGCACGTAATTCTGCACTGGAAGATGGCAACAAACTTTTGGAAGCAGCCAAGAATGAGCTTACACAGCGAAATGATGCACTGGCAGTTGTTAACAGCGGACTTAATCAGAAAAATACGGCATTAACTATTGACAACAGCCAGCTTGATGAAACAAATACGAAGCTTGGATCAGATAATAAAGAACTGGAACGGCGTACAAAGGAGCTTCGTAAAGGTATGCAGATCATGCGTGAGGGTGACATCATCTATCGCGCGGGTGAAATTCTTTCGAGCGGCGTCCTTCGGGGTAATCAGAAAGAAAAGGATGTGAAGGCCGATATTGGCAGCCTTGTTCAGCTGGCGAACCGCGATGTGGCACAGCGACTGGGAGCAAATACGGAAGACAGTGATATCTGGGTCTATCCGCCGGAATATGATCAGGCAGTTGCCCGTATTACAGGCAGCAAACAGGACATGGTGGTACGTATTGTTGCAGCCGGAAACCTTATTCGTGGTGAATCGATCCGAACATCGCTGCAGCTTTATCCGAACAGCATTATCTATAAGGATAATGAATTTATTATTGCCCGGCCTTTTACGCTGACAGGGAATAAACAAGGCGAAGCAGAACAAGCTGTCGTGAGCTTCCTGAAAGATGTCAATACAGCTGCAGTACAGAAGGGCATTCTTGCTGATCCGATTCGCGGCTCTGTCGGAATTCTTGATGGAGCGCAGTTCTATAGTCTTGTACAGGCACTTACGCCTGCACGCGGCAACATCCTTATTTCTGCCTATGCCAAAGGCGATACCGATGCACAGGGGCCTTTACGGCTTGTACTCAAGGCGGAAGCTGTAAAATAAGATAGTAACAAAAGCTGCCGCAATAATGCGGCAGCTTTTTTATAAAGGAGCGGTTCCATGAACATTCTTGCAATAGATCCTGGACGTGACAAATGCGGTTTTGCTGCACTGCAGGACGATGGCGGTGTTCTCAAACAAAAAGTAATTTGTACGGCTGAACTTGCCGCTGTCGTACAGGCAGCGGTTTGTAAATATCATCCGACAGCTCTTATTATCGGAAACGGTACAACGAGTAAGGCTGCTCAGAAAATAATAAAACAGACAGTGCCGGATCTTCGGCTCATTGTTGTTGACGAATATCGTACGACAGATGATGCAAAAAAACGTTACTGGCTTGTGCATCCTCCGAAGGGCTGGCGCCGCCTTCTGCCCGTAACGATGCAGGTCCCGCCGGTTCCCGTAGATGATTTTGTGGCAGTTATGCTGGCAGAACGATATGTTCAGAAAATAAAAAAATAAAAAGCGGGAAAATCGTTTTTACAGTGGAAGTAGCAGCAGTTAATAAAAAAACAAAAATGCAAGCAGTAAAATAAATTTACTGCTTGCATGCACAGTAAATTTATGGTATTATATCAATGGATTGAAAATCAAATGGACGAGGAGCAGCGGTGAGGGAACATGGATACTCAACGAGAGCGATTCCTTCAGATGATGGACAATACCAAATAAAATCTAGGAGGAATCTTTTTATGAAAAAGACTCTAATTTCTGCATTAACTACTGCAATCGTAGTAGGTGCTGCCAGCACTACATTTGCTGCAGCAAATCCTTTCAGTGATGTTCCAAGCGACAGCTGGGCATATGATGCTGTATCACAGCTCGCTCAGGACGGCGTAGTTGAAGGTTATGGCGACGGTACATTCCGTGGACAGACTACAATTACTCGTTATGAAATGGCTCAGATGGTAGCAAAAGCTATGGCAAAATCTGATGTCAGCAAAGCAGATAAGGCTATTATCGACAAACTCGCTGCTGAATTTGCTGATGAACTCAACAACCTTGGTGTTCGTGTAAGCAACCTCGAAAAGAAAGTCGACAACGTTAAATTCACTGGTGAATTACGTTATCGTTATACAAGCACTCGTCATGATTCTAATATGCATGGCCAAAATAGCAAAGACAATACTAATCAGGTTTTATTCCGTTTAGAACCTACTGCACAGATCAATGAACACTGGGCAGCTAAAGCGCGTATTGATTATACTACAGATATGGACAGCAGCAAAAACAACAATAATTCAACAGTTGACCGTGCATATGCTGAAGGCAATTACAAAAACCTCAACATTAAACTTGGTAAATTACCGTATTACTCCAATCAGGGTCTCATTATTGATGAACGTGTATCTGGTGGTCAGATAACTTTTGGTAAGGATTTCAAGACGACTCTTACAGTTGGTCGTTATAACTTCGACAATGAATATACAGGACTGAATTATACACCATGGTCGGATGGTTCAGGAGCTAGTTCTACTGCCAGCTATCAGGCACTTGCTTTTTCCTATGATGCAGGCAAGAAATTCAGCGCAGCTCTTGAATATCATCATTTAAAGGGTGTTGGCAGAGATACTAATATCTTCAATACAGGTAAAGCATATGGTGCTGATACTGCTAACATTTGGGAACTTGGTTTTGGTTATAAGTTTACTCCAACATTCAAGATGGATCTTGCATATGCAAAGAATACACAGGGTAATCTTGATGGTAAGTTTAACAAGGCTTATAACATTGCCCTCAATTATAAGGGAGCAACTCCAGCTAATAAGGGATCTTTCGGCGTATTTGCTGCATATCGTTACCTTGGACAGACAGCTACAATTGCACCTACATATGATGCAATTAAAGATGGTCAGAAGGGCTGGGAAGTTGGTACTTCTTATACATTTGCACCAAACATCGTTGGTACATTTAAGTACTTTAATGGTAAAGATCTTAAAGTTGACAGTGACAAAGATGCTTCCAGACTCTTTGCTAACCTTGACTTCTTCTTCTGATTGTAGAAGAACAAAAAACTATAGTTTTTATAAAGGCTCCGGCATATTGCCGGGGTCTTTTTTATACTTAAATCTTGCTTTAGCCAGGCATGAATACAATATATACTGATAACCGTTTGCAATTGAAAAGCAAATATGATATACTGCTTTTAGACTGAAAGTCGGACGTGAAAAAGCTGCAATGAGGCAACGTGGGTACTCGTCGGCAGAGTTTTGCGAAAGATGGACGGTTATTTTTATTTTTAGGGGGATTTTTTTATGAAGAAGGCACTTATCTCAGCACTTACAACGGCCCTTGTTGTTGGTGCTGTCAGCACAACGTTTGCTGCGGCCAATCCTTTCAGTGATGTACCAAGTGACAGCTGGGCCTATGATGCAGTATCACAGCTGGCGAAAGACGGCGTTGTCGAAGGTTATGGCGATGGTACATATCGTGGACAGGCGACAATAACGCGCTATGAAATGGCACAGATGGTAGCAAAAGCCATGGCAAAGAAAGATGTAAGCAAGGCAGATAAAGCAATTCTTGATAAACTTGCAGCAGAGTTTGCCGATGAACTGAATAACCTTGGTGTTCGCGTAAGCAGCCTTGAAAAGAAAGTCGACAATGTGAAGTGGGGTGGAGAACTTCGCTATGAATATGTAAGTGATCGTCATGACAGCGGCAAAGAAAACTCAAATGAGGTTCTTTTCCGTCTGGAACCACAAGCAGCGATCAATCAAAACTGGGTAGCAAAAGCTCGTATTGACTATACAACAGACGCGGATCGTTCTGAAAATGCGGGGAATGCTATAGTTGATCGTATGTATGCAGAAGGTACCTATTCGGACGGTGCTTTTGTAGCAAGACTTGGTAAACTGCCGGCTTTTAGTATACAAGGAGTTGTTATTGACGATCCTTTAAGCGGGGCAGAGATCGCTTTTGGTACTGCATTTAAGACAACGATTACAGCCGGTCGCTACAGCGGGCCGGAATCAGATGATTATTCAGCTGGTTCTTATGAGGCGATTCAGTTTGATTATGCAGCATCGAAGAAGCTTGCTCTTGCAGCTGCGTATCAGAACTTTGGCCAGCGTACCTTTGTGAAGGCTCTGACCAATAGTGATGATTCAAATCTTGGCATCTGGTCACTTGGTACAACCTACAAGTTTACAGATACACTTGCCGGAAGTGCATTCTATGGCAAGAGCAATGCATCAAATCTTGAGAGCAAGAACAAGACAGCTTACAACTTTGAAGTCGACTATAAAGGTGCGGATCAGGCAAACAAAGGATCGTTTGGTATCTATGCAGCCTATCGTCATTTGGGGAAAGCAGCAGTTCTTGTACCGACGTTTGATGGTGCGGCGAGAGATCAGAAAGGCTGGGAAATCGGCGGAAACTATACGTTTGCTCCGAATATTGTAGGGACTGCATTGTACTTCAAGGGCAAGGACATTGCGGCTGATACGGATGCAAGTAAGATATTTGGTAAGGTTGAGTTCTTCTTCTGATATAGACTGGCGAAAAAAGCACTGGCAGATGCTGGTGCTTTTTCATATCCTTTAAAAGACAAATAAAGCAGGATATTTTTTATATGTGAAGAATACATAATAAGATTAGAGAGAAATGTGGAAGCCGATGAAAGGTGGTTTTTATATGCAGTTTAGAAAAATATGTATCGTATCGCTTTTGGCACTGACACTTGTGTCTGGTGCGGCGATGAAGACAACACAGGCGTTTAGCCTGGGGGATCTTGGGGGTGTGTTTAAGGCGGGTGGAATCGCTGTGCTCGTGAACCAGTTTTCCGGGCAATTGAATTCGTTTATTAATACGCTTATGGCAAAGAATGGTGTAAGCTCAGACTATGCGACGAAGGTTGTTCCGGTCATTACGGTAGGTAATGGTACATATTCCGGGGCTGCACAGGTTACAGGCCCGCAGGAACTTGTCGATCAGACAAAAGCGGTGCTGCAGCTGGAGGGGGATTTCAGCGGCGGAGCTTTTCGCATCAAGGGGCTTATTCCAATCAACACGAAAAGCGTTACAAATTTTTCGCGTGTACAGGGTGTAGGTGTATCTGCACAGATTGATGTAAGAATTTAAAAGAAAATAGAAACAGGGCATAAAAGGAGGCAGGTCCAATGGTTTATAGAAAGATAAAGAAAGTTTTGAGCATGGTGTTATGCGCTGTATTCCTTATTTCATCTGTCGGAACGGCCGCGGCAGATGTTCCGGAAACGATTCAGGCAAAGCTGGCGGCGGTGGAAACGGCAATGTATGGTGGTGAACAGACCGGAGCAATTCTTGATCGTATCAATCATTTGGAAAAGGATTATACGGGTTCACACTCCGTAGTGGGTATGATGAATCGTGTGGATAGTCTCTATGCAACCATGTTTGATAATACCGTAAAACCTTCACTTTTGACGCAGATGAATGCGATTGAATGGGCAATCATGCATCAGGTTAGCATGGCTTCGGTTCAGGATCGTGTGACAAATATGGAAATGGTAATTCAGGGCAAGGTAACGGAGGGAACCTATGAGAAGCGCATTAGCGCACTGGCAAAGTATGCTTTTGGTAATGCCACGATTCCACTTGTACAGACTGCTGTACCGGCGAATACGCTTGTGAAAATCAAACTTGTTACACCAATCCAGACCAAGGTTCTCAAGGAGGGTGATATAGTTAAGTACCAGGTAGCAGAGGATGTCATTGAAAATGGCATGCTGCTTTTTGCCAAAGGTGCACCGGGCGAAGGCGAAGTAACGAAATCCGTTCCGGCTCGT
>JBAYAD010000135.1:0-7083 GCA_041669965.1 Selenomonadaceae bacterium | reverse complement strand
CATCATATGCGTTTGGCGGGAACGCATACGAAAATAACCGTAGCACTTAAATGGACATGGAATCTTGTCTCCGGCACGCGGCTTGGCAGAATAATAACGAATATCGAGTCTTAAAAAATATAAAAAAAATTTAATAGAATAGGAAGAATGTGCTATAATGTGGAATAGGTATTTGGCCTTTTCCACATTTTTTTTTAGGGGTATGATGTATGTTGAAAAAAATAGGCAGTGTCTGTGTCTGTCTTCTATTGATGTATATGATGATGGGTTTTTGTTTGGCAGAAGCGAAAAATGAAGCAGTTCACGCAACGGTATCGATAAGGAATCCGTATGATAAATTATTGGATGAAGAAATGCAGATGAAGGTAGTTCGGAAGGTTCGAATTTCCTGGGATATTGTACCTGATGCGGTAATGTATGATCTTGTTATTGTGACGGGGAAATTAGATAATAAAGACCATATCGTTACGACGAAGCATAATATTTATACGAATGGCTATGAGCTGGACACATCTGTCTATAATGTTGACCGGGATAATCTTTATTGGAAGATACAAGGGCTTGATTACAATGGAAAACCGGTCTCCAGATTTACGGAGTTAAAGCCTCTTAATGAGCAGGAGACAAATACAACATCTCCCAAGCCGACAACTGAGTTTGAAAAAATGGACTATACACCGCTTTATCCTGTATATTCATGGATTCCTTTTTTAAAGGCAGCGGGGTATGAAGTTCAGGTTTATTTTGATGCAGACAACAATCCACAAACGGCGGATCAGCTTTTGAAGAAAGACTGGGTCACTGCATGTGATTACTATGATGAAAGGGCTTATTCAAAACCAGGGAAGTACTGGTGGCGGGTACGGGCAAACAATGAGGCTGGTAACCCTTTGAGTGAATGGTCGCCACGCAGTTATTTTACGGTGACGAATAAAAACATCCAAGTTGCTGCGCTTGGCGACAGCATCACGCATGGTGGCGGGGCTGTATCGACGCCGCCAGGGTATCTTATGTATGATTGGGAAACCTATGCAGGGATGCCAGTGCTGAATCTTGGCTTTAGTGGTAATACAGTCGAAGCGATGAATGAACGGTTTGAAAGTGATGTTGTGCCGTTCAAACCGAAAATTCTTGTGGTTTTTGGCGGTATCAATAATATTCGTCAGGGCGATTCGGCACGTCAGGTTATTGTCGGGCTTAATGCAATCAAAGATAAGTGCAGCAAGTATAAAATAATACCTGTGTTTGTTACGATTGCTCCAATTAATCCATGGTATATGGATCATGTTGCTGGAATACCACCAGTAGATGGCTGGGGTTGGGAGCAGTACAAAGCAAACAAGTGGATTATGCAGCAGCCCTATTATGTTGATATTACACCGCAGCTCACTGATTGGCGTGGGTGGTTGTCAGATTCATTGACGACAGATGGTCTTCATCCAGATATGGAAGGCAAGCGTATCATTGGCCAGGCAATTGGAAGATATATAAAAAACAAGTTTCCAGAAATGAATAAGTGAATTGGAAACCGATGGGGTTTCATTTAAAGGAGCAAGCGGTTTGATTTGCCGTCAAGCTATATTTAGCAAAAGAAAATGATATCAAAAATTAGTTAATAAATAAAAAACAGTCTAAAAAAGGTTGCAGGCAAGACGGAAAATCGTTTTTGTCTACAACCTTTTTTATTTAAAAAGTACAGGTATATTTACATAGGTTTCACCTAATTCTTCGAAATGGCAGCGGGCTGCTGTAAGGTCAATAAGAAGCGTGATGAAATTGTCAGCCTTTTCTTTACGCAGGAGCAAGGTAAGACAGACTTTATTAGAATACTCTTTATTCTCGATGATGATTTTATTTATGCGCAGAAAGTTTTCAATTGTGCCGCTGAGGGTGTAGTCAATAGTCATGACGATGCGTCGGAAAAGTGTCTTTTCAACAATAGTTGCCACATCAATACCAAGAACGGCCGCGTGACCATAAGCGCGGATAAGGCCGCTGGCACCAAGCTTGATTCCACCAAAGTAGCGTGTGACGACGAGAACAATGTCGCTCAGTGCATTTTTTTTTATAGCTTCTAAAATCGGATTGCCTGCTGTTCCACCTGGCTCACCATCATCGTATGATTTTTGTAGATTGCTGGACTCACCAATTACATACGCAGAGCAATTGTGCCGGGCATCAAAGTGTTTTTTTTTCATTGCGTGAATAAATCCCCGTGCGCCTTCTTCTGTCTCCACATGGGCGATATGTGCGATGAAGCGGGAGCGGCTTATTTCATAAAAGGCTTCGCTGGTTTCAATTACAGTTTTATAGTTAATCATAAGAATACCTCGTGAATATAGATTGTTTCCTTTGAGTATACAGGATTTTTTGCTGCTGGTAAAATAAACTTTAAAGTATGTCTGTTTTTGTTACAAATAGAAAAAGTTTATGTGTCATACTAAAAAAGTATAAAACTATATAAAATCGAAAAATGAAGTATAAATAAACTTGTAGTTTAGTATAGATAAAATTCTCGGTTTGTAGTATCCTATACTGTGCAGATGAAATTTATGAATGAATAAAGAAAGGTTGTGTTATATCGGTCATGGACGAACCCAAAATGAACAGAGGCCTGAAAAATAGGCATCTTCAGTTGATTTCTTTAGGAGGAATCATTGGCAGTGGATATTTTCTTGGAACAGGATATGTTTTGGAAAAAGCAGGGCCGGCGGCGATACTTGCGTATTTGCTTGGTGGAGCCATTGTTCTTTGCGTCATGCTTTGCCTGGCAGAACTCGCGGTAGCGAAGCCTGTATCAGGTTCTTTTGTTACGTATGCAAGGGAAAATATTTCTTCGACATGGGCATGTGGTGTCGGTTGGGCATATTGGCTAAATTGGATTGCCTATGTGCCATCAGAAATGATTGCAGCCGGTATCATTATGAATACGTTTATACCGGAGGTCAGCCAGCTTTGGTGGGCTATTTTATTTGGTTTGATTGTGACGATTATCAACCTCTTCCATGTAGATAAATTTGGTGAGAGTGAGTTTTGGCTTGCGATTATCAAAATTGTGGCGCTTGTAGCATTTAGCTTTGTAAGTCTGTTGATTTGTCTGGGGGTAATTGGTGACCATGGTTTTATTGGTACATCGATACTTCTGGGCAGCGGTGGTTTTGCTCCAAATGGCTACTGGTCGGTTATATTGACAATGGTCATTATTCTCGTCAACTTTCAGGGATCAGAAATCATTGGTTTGGCAGCAGGTGAATGTGAGAACCCGGAAAAGAGCATACCGATTGCAGTACGTAATGTGACATGGCGAATTATTGCACTCTATATCATTCCAATATCACTTTTGATCTCGATATTGCCATGGGACAAGGCAACACTGGCAAAAAGCGTTTTTGCCGTGGCTCTTAGCGAATACGGATTTAGCTCACTTAGTTCCATGTTTGCTTTTGTTGTACTCACGGCGGCAATTTCCTGCTCAAACTCGGGTCTTTATGGCAGTGGTCGGACACTGCATGCGTTGGCGAAAATCGATATGGCGCCGAAATGGCTTGGCAGTCTCAATAAAAACGGCATGCCGGCAAATTCAATTTTTGTCTCGGTATGTGCTTGTTGGATTGTAATCCTGATTTATACTTTTGATGCAAGTGAAGCGGTCTATACGTACCTTTTATCTGTATCCGGCTTTACGGGAGCGATGGCATGGATATCGATTTGCTGGAGTCAGTATAATTTTCGTAAGCGTATGATTGCACAGGGCCTTGTGCATACGCTCAAGTATAAGACACCATTTTTTCCATATGTTACGCTTTTTGGCATCTGGGTGCAGGTTATATGCCTTGCCGTTATTGCATTTACAGCGGATCTTCGTGCAACACTTTATGCTGGTGTACCGATGATGGTTGTGCCGATGATTTGGTATAGAATCAAGCGTCATCAGGCTGCTGCTCATGCGGCAGTAGAAAAACAATAAGGGTATGCGAGACGGCAATAGGCGATTTCCGTTTTATAGATTATATTTTGATAAATAAAGTTGATTGTTTTACAGAATGCTGCATAGAAATATGTAGTATTCTGTATTTTTTTATTGGGCAGGCAATAAGATAGAAATATAATAATTTGCGAATTTTCTATATGTTCCTAGGATGCACTTATTATTTTAAGAAGTAAAAGGGAGGAGAATTGATTTATGCGAGGAAGTTTGAAAACAAAATTGATCGTTTTATTTGTTCTGTTCGCCTGTGTACCATTACTTATCTCTGCTGTGTTAAACGGAGTAGCAATGATAAAGACAACAGAAGAAAGTAATTTGCAGGCGAATATGCAGCTGAATCAACAGATTGCAGCAGGAGTTCGGCGTTCATTGGACACTAATATGGGGATCAATGAGGCACTGACTGTTGTACCGGCAATTCGCTCAATGAATCCAGAAAATATACAACAAGCGATTATTGATATTCAGAAAAAAAACTCACAGTTTGAGCTCATTGCCGTATTGGATGCAAATGGGCAGCAAATTGTGCGAACAAGTGGCAAGATAGCAAATCGCAGTGATAGAGATTACTTCAAACAGGCGATGAAGGGGAAATCGGTTTCTTCATCGGCCTATATTTCTGGATCGACAAATGCATTGTGCGTGACAATGGCATCACCAGTTAAGGATAACAATGGCAAAGTTATCGGTGTTGTGGCATCTGATATTTCAATGAAATCCTTATGGGATATTACAGACAGCATAAAGATTGGTGCAACCGGGTATATGGATATTGTAGATGAAACAGGAACTGTTATCGCGCACCCGAATAAAGAGAAGATACAAAATAAAGAAAGCTTTGCTGAAAAGGAATATATTGCTAAGGTAATTCGTGGCGAAAGTGGTACAACGACAGCAAATTCTACACAGGAACAGGAAAGCTTAATTACCTATGTGCCGGTCGATGGCTATGGCTGGGGTGTCATTACCTATGCACCACTAAAAGATCTCTACGGTGGAGTTGTTCATAATGCACTGTTACTACTTGCAGTGTTGTTGATCGCAATGCTGCTGAGTGTAGTAGTGGCATTCCGTATCACGAAGGGAATTATTTCACCATTGCAGGTTTTAATGAAAGCGGCACAGCAGATTTCAAAAGGAGATTTACGACAGGAAATAAAAGTGCATGGTGCAGCTGAAATCAATGAGCTTAGTATGCAGTTTAACAAAATGGTGGTGAGTCTTAAAGGGCTCATTATAAAAACGGCAGAGACAACTGAAACGGTATCAGCATCATCGGAAGAACTTTCAGCATCTATTGATTCTGTGGGACATTTGACAGACAATGTCATGGTGACAGTAAATGAGGTCGCAACGAATACAAAAGAAAAGCTGATTGTATCTGAGCAGTCAATGGCTGTTATTGGAGAAATGATTGATCATATTGAAGCTACAGTAAAGTCTGCTGGAGAAATTGCAAAATCAGCAGATGATAGTAAGCAGGTCGCAGATCAAGGCTCAAAGCAATCCGATGAGGCGATTCAAAAAATAACTAGTATACAGAGAGATGTAAATAATACGGCACGGGTGATTTCTTTACTTGGTGACAAATCTCAGAAAATCGGACGGATTGTTGATACGATAAGCGGCATTGCAGGTCAGACCAATCTATTATCGCTTAATGCGGCAATTGAAGCGGCAAGAGCAGGTGAACATGGTCGTGGGTTTGCTGTGGTAGCAGATGAAGTATCAAAGCTGGCAGCACAGTCAGAGACTGCGGCAAGCGAAATAGCGGATATCGTCAATGAAGTCAAGCAGGAAACAATGGCAGCTGTTACGACGATGGAAAAAAGCCGTCTTGAAGTAGAGCAGGGAGTTGTATCGGTACAAAAAACGGTAGTAGCCTTCAAAGATATTTATGCATCTATAGAAAGCCTGAATAAGCAGATTGAAGAAATACTTCTCCTGGCAACAAGGCAAAAGGATGGAAGTGCCAAAGTGGAACAG
The DNA here is from genome assembly GCA_041669965.1 of Selenomonadaceae bacterium. Taxonomy (GTDB): domain Bacteria; phylum Bacillota; class Negativicutes; order Selenomonadales; family Selenomonadaceae; genus UBA1792. Next base: position 1,109 of record JBAYAD010000135.1, on the reverse strand, counting down.
GCAGTTCAGGCATTGTCAGGTTTCCTGCAGACAAATGGGAAGGGTATAGAGAATATTGCTTCAATGAGCAATTCACAGTCGATATCGATGAAGGAAATAAAACAAGCTGCAGGTGCGTTAGCTCAAATGGCAGTAGAACTTAGAGAAGAGATCAATAAGTTCTCTATAAAATGATAAGATTTTTCTTGATTTGATAGAGAACAGAGGCTATAGTCACAATAATTAATAACGTTTATAAAAAATTCAGTGAAAAAATTTATTGACATAAGACAGGAAAATAGATATAATATATTTTGTGGTTGACGGGGCATGGCTCAGTTTGGTAGAGCACCTGGCTTGGGACCAGGGGGTCGCAGGTTCGAATCCTGCTGCTCCGACCATATGCGTCTGTAGCTCAGTTGGATAGAGCAACGGCCTTCTAAGCCGTGGGTCAAGCGTTCGAATCGCTTCAGTCGCACCAGTGAATATACCGCTCCCGAGCTTCGGGAGCGTTTTTTATTTTATAAAAGTGTGCAACGAGTGTGCAACGATGATAAAAAAATTAAGGCGGCCTCATTTATTGAGGCCGCCTTTTGTTATTTTAAAAAAGCATTTGCAATTTCATCGGCAATTACTTGTTTGTTTTCTGGAATAGCGTGACCATAGATGTCAAGTGTCGTTGATACTCTGGCATGACCGAGTGAACGCGATACATCGATAATAGGGACACCAGCAGCTAGTAATGTAGTTGCGTAAGTATGCCTGATTACATGGAAATTCCGACGCGTCAATTGTTGCCAATCTTTTCGCTTCCTACACGCAGATAAAATATCATCTAATGTTTGTTTTACGCTCATGGGTTTAGCTTCAAATTTATTCATCTTAAATTCTACATCAATTTGGACACGTTTCCAAAAACGTTTTAAAAAATTTTGTGGTAATAGCGGGGTATGTTTTGATGTTACAAAAACTAAATCCGGGTATAGGGCGTCAGGGTTTTTGAGTTTACTTTGGGACCATTCTTTTTTATGCTCTTTTAAAGCGGTAATTGTCTGTAATGGGATTGTTATTTTACGTTTACTATTTTTAGTTTTAGGTGGTTCAAAAATGATGCCAATTTTGTTAGTATT
>JBAYAD010000134.1:0-7104 GCA_041669965.1 Selenomonadaceae bacterium | reverse complement strand
GAAGAATTGGAAAATGTACTTAACAGTTTATAAAAAAGTGTGTGTTAGTGGGACAATCTTAGCGTGTAAACATAATTACAAACAGGCCTCCTATGATTAAATTTCATAGGAGGCCTGTTTGTGATTGCAGATACATAAATAATTTTTTTATGGTTTTATATAACAATACCCTTTTTCCTGTAATAAAATCAATCTTGTAATTCCTGCTGGAACAATCGTAATAAATACAGGTAAAGTTTCTTTTTGAACATCATTTGCCAGCAAAGCATTTTTGCAAAATGAAATTTTTACTTCTTGTTTAATCAGATCGTTCATTTTTTGTAATAACTTTGCTGCGACTTCATTCGTTGGAGCTGTAAATAATGTTACAGCAGCTGCATTTGCAACAATTTCTATGTGATGTTTTTTAGTGCCAATATCTGTTATGAGATTTTGTACATTACCCAAAGTGAGTTCCCATTTGGGTAGTTCGTCAATATGAAATACAGCTTGTAATTCATTCATTCGGAATCATCCTGTTCTTTTTTATTTTGTGCGAAAAAATTATTTGTAACTATTTTATAGTATTCTTTTAAACTTTAGTGAACCCTGCTGGTTTTTAGAAAAATATATAAAGTATACTTTTCCGGTAATACATCACTACGATATTTATGGGGGGATTGGGGATACTTTATTTGATGCAGGTGCTGTAAGTGCCTAAAACAAAAGACTTTAACTGCTTTATATAAAACTTAAAATGTAACCCCCTTGGTAGCTTGTGACTAAAAAAAAATTACTCTATACTAAACAGAGGTTGGAAAAGTTCTCCTATTATTTATTAGGGATGATTGAATATGTTGATATATATCGGTAAAAAAGTCGCCATTTGTGTTGTATTTATGTTTGTTTTATCGCTTTTTGTTTTTAGTCTTTCACGACTGGCACCAGGAGATCCATTACAGGCCTTTTATGGAGAAGCTGTAGAACGTATGAGTACAGAAGAACATATAGCCGCTCGTGAGCGTTTGGGGCTTGATGCTTCTTTACCAGTTCAATATATTACGTGGCTGGGTAATTCGATGAAAGGAGATTTTGGAATTTCGTTTAAGTATAAGCAGCCGGCCATTCATATTATATCTGCACTAATTGGCAATACGCTTATTTTAGGAACAGCTGCATACATAAGTGTGTTTCTTTTGGCTATATTACTTGCCGTATTTTGTGCATTATATGAAGATACTTGGATGGATAAGCTTGTATGCAAATTGGGGACGGTTGTTTATTATGTGCCGCCATTTTGGCTTGGGCTGGTTTTGATTCTTTTATTTAGTGTCAATTTACATTGGCTGCCTAGTTGGGGAGCCTATGATAGTGGTCATTCCGGTGATTTGATTAATCGTATGGAGCATATGATTTTACCACTTACGGTTATGATTATGAGCCATTTATGGTACTACACCTATATGATTCGAAATAAGTTGCTTGATGAAGTTCGTAAGGAGTATGTATTGCTGGCCAGAGCGAAAGGCCTTTCAAAAAGAAGGGTTATCTGGTGCCATTGCCTGCATAATATTGCTCCTACAATCATTAGTATCATGGCTATTTCAATTACGCATGTTTTAAGCGGTACCTATGTTGTTGAAGCTGTTTTTTCTTATCCGGGAATGGGTGCACTTTCGATTGAGAGTGCTAAATATCATGACTATAATTTGCTTATGCTGATTGTGCTTGTTACGGGGGGGCTCGTTATCATGTCCAGTCTTTTAGCACAGATTGTTAACGAGTATATTGATCCGCGTATGCGTGTGCTGGAGGATAGCTTATGGCAAAAAACGAAGAATTTGTAATTATTGGAGCCTCTTATGAAAAACCATTGTGTACGATACAAAAAGATTCGATATGGCAACGTTTGCGTGATAAGCCATTAATTTCTATTATTGTTTTTGTAAGTATTCTATCAGTCTGTATTTTTGCTGAACAGATTATGAATCATGATCCGGCAAATTTCTATTTGCAGCATCTCAATGAAGCACCAAATAGCGAGTTTTATTTTGGAACGGATGCATTGGGACGAGATATTTTTTCGATTATTTGGTATGGTGGTCGTGTTTCAATCTTTATTGGATTGTTGGGTACAGCTATACTTACGTCGATTGGTGTAATTTACGGCTGTATTAGTGGGACAGCATCTGCTATTATTGATAATCTTATGATGCGTTTGGCAGAAATTCTTAGTAGTGTACCAACTTTTTTGCTTATGCTGCTTATTTTGTCAGTACTGGGACGCCCAACCGTGATTTCTATTGCCGTTGTTATAGGCATTACAAGTTGGATGAGCCTTGCACGTATTGTTCGCAGTGAAGTACGGCAGATACAAAGTAGTGAATATATTCTTTCGGCACGATCAATGGGGGCATCTTTTTTGCGTATTCTTATGAAACATTTAATACCAAATTTTATGTCAGCAATTATGTTTATCGTTGTTTCAAGTGTGAGCCAATGTATTATGATGGAATCTACGTTGAGCTTTTTTGGCCTTGGATTACCTGTTAGTGTGATTTCATGGGGGAGTATGCTTTCACTTTCTGACAAAGCACTGTTGACAAATTCATGGTGGGTTATTCTTATTCCGGGTGGATTTGTTGTTATAACTTTATTGTGTATTACAAATATTGGACATTATTTGCGGGGAAAAGCAAATCGTAAGGCTAGTAATTTGTGATTTGTCTATATTTGCCATAATTAAAATTAAATTATGAAGGGGTAATAAAATGAAGAAAAAAAACTTGTTGCTTTTTTTAATTGCGATTTTGTGTCTACTACTACTTGGAGGCTGCGGTACAACTGATCAGGACAAGAAAGCAGCTGATATGTCAACATTAACGTATGCAAGTCCTGATTATACAACAATTAATCCGATTCTTAATACACATGATGAGCTGCCGGATATAATTTTTTCGGGACTTATGAAGTATGATGTTACGGGTAAACCAATCCCGGATTTGGCAGAAAGTTATACATATGATGAGAGTACGCTGACGTATACCTTTAAATTACGCCAAGGTGTAAAATGGCACGATGGTAAGGATTTTTCGGCAGATGATGTTAAATTCACACTTGATTTGTTGACGCAGTCAAAAACACTTGCTGCAGCTATTACGGATAATTATAAGGAGATTTCTTCTGTAACGATATCAGATCCTTCAACTATAGTGATTAAACTTTCAAAACCGAATACCGCGTTACTTAATTATTTGACAATTGGAATTTTGCCGAAGCATTTGCTTGAAGGTAAAGATATTATGACAGATTCGTTTAATCAGCATCCAGTTGGTACCGGGCGGTATAAGTTCGTTAGCTGGAATGTTGGTCAGAGTATTACTGTAGAAAAAAACGCAGCTTATTATGATAAGATTCCAAACATCAATAAAATTGTATTCAAAATTGTACCGGATGAAAATGCCAGAGCGTTGCAAGTTAAATCTGGTGAAATCGATTTAGCATGGCTTAATGAACAAAATGCTGATGGTTTTCGCAATGACAAAAATTATCAAGTATACGATTTTAAAACAGCAGATTATCGCGCAATTTCACCTAATTTTGCCCAGCCTTTTTGGAAAGAAAATCGTAATCTTGTAGGAATTCTTGGGTATGCACTTGATAAAACGGCTATTATAAAAGGCGTTCTGAATGGCAAAGGACAGGTTGCATATGGTCCGATTCAGCTAAATGAAGTTTATAACAATTCACAGGTTGTTCATTATGATTATGATCCGGGAAAATTCAAACAATCGGTAGAAGCTTTGGGCTGGGAAAAAGGTGCCGATGGAATTTATCAAAAAAATGGTCAGCCAATGGCATTTAGCATTGATGTTCGACAAAATGAAGAAGAACGTATTGATATAGCAAATATTGCTTCACAGCAATTTAAGGCGGTTGGTGTAGACATGACAGTTAATATTATACCAAAGCTTAACTGGACAACGTTGGAAAGCTTTCTAATTGGGGAGGCTGCACCATTTGATCCGGACAATGGCACGTATGATCTTTTTGTTACTGGCGCGAGTGGTAACTATACACATTATTCAAATGCAGAAGTGGATCAGTATCTGGAAGAGGCACGTGCTACGGATGATGTAACAGCGCGTAAAGTTGCCTATAATAAATTTCAGGAAGCTTGGGCAAAAGATCCGGCTTATATTATGATTGCTTATCTTGAAGGCGATTATGTAGCGACACAGCGTCTTCATGGACCGTCTACAGATCGGATTCTGGGGCATCATGCTGTAGGAATTATGTGGAATGTTGAAGATTGGACATTAAACGATAAATAGAATTAAGAAAAAATCACCCGTTGCAAACGAAATTGCTGCAGCAGGTGATTTTTATCAGAAAGGAATCTGTATGGATAATGTGTTAGAAATTAAAAAATTATCGGTTAGCTTTCGTACAAGCCAAGGTGAGGTTGAAGCGGTACGCGATGTATCACTTTCACTGCATAAAGGTGAAGTATTGGCTATCGTTGGTGAATCGGGATGTGGAAAATCGGTGCTTTGCAAATCGGTTATGCGTCTTTTGCCTTCCAATGCTTTTTTCAAACAGGGAAAAATTCTAGCAGGGAAAGAAGACATAACGATGCTTTCGGAACAGAAAATGCAGTCTCTGAGGGGAAGGGCTTTTTCAATGGTTTTTCAGGACCCAATGATGGCTCTTGATCCAACGATTTCTGTTGGCAATCAAATTATGGAAGCGGTTTTGCAGCATAGTAATGTAGGCAAATCAGCAGCAAAGGAAAAAGCACTTGAACTTTTGAATCTTGTTGGTTTGGAAAAAGCAGAACAGCGTTTTCATTTACAGCCTCAGTTCTTTTCCGGTGGAATGAGGCAGCGGTGTGTCCTGGCGATTGCGCTTTCTTCACATCCGCAAATCCTTTTTGCGGATGAACCAACAACGGCTCTTGATGTTACAATGCAGGCACAAATACTAAATCTTCTTCAGTCCCTTCAGAAGAAAATGAATTTATCCATTCTGTTCGTTTCGCATGATCTTGGTGTTGTTGCTCGTATTGCTGATCGTATTGCAATTATGTATGCTGGAAAAATTGTTGAAATTGGTACAGCAGAAGATGTTTTTTATGATCCACGGCATCCTTATACGTGGGGACTTTTACGGGCCTTACCTTATTTTACGATAAAAGGTAGTAAGTTATACAACATTAAAGGTATGCCTCCTGTCCTTATTCATCCACCCAAAGGTGATGCTTTTGCTGTGCGCAATGAATATGCCATGAAGGTGGATTATAAAAAAATGCCGCCATTTTATAAAATCAGCAATACGCATAGTGCGGCTACCTGGCTGCTTGATCCACGCGCACCGCAGATCAGCATCCCGGAATTGCCAAATGCAGGGAGGTTAAAAGCTTTTGGCTGATATTATCTTGTCTGTTCGTCATTTGAAAAAAGATTTTTCTATAAACAAATCTTTTACGGTAGAAGCGGTAAATGATGTTTCTTTTGATCTCAAACGTGGTGAGGTTTTTGGCTTGGCAGGTGAATCAGGATCAGGCAAGTCTACTTTAGCCCGAACTTTGATGAGTATGTATCAGCCAACCAGCGGTGAGATTTATTATAATGGTGCATGCATTTCTGATAAGGTTGTTTATCAGCAGCAAAAGAAAAAGATACAGAAAAATATGCAAATCGTTTTTCAAGATTCAGCGGCAGCGCTTAATCCACATATGAGCGTTGAAGAAATCATTGGGGAACCATTAAAAATCCATAAGCTTTGTTCAACACAAAAAGAATATCAGGAAAAGATAAAAGGTGTGTTAAAGATGGTTGGACTTGATAATGGCTTTTGTGATCGTTATCCGGATGAACTTTCCGGTGGGCAGCGTCAACGCGTGAACATTGCACGCAGCCTTAGTCTTGAGCCAGCACTTGTTATTGCCGATGAACCTGTGGCATCACTTGATGTTTCAATTCAGGCTCAAATCATTAATTTATTTCAAAAACTGCAAGATGAAAAAAAGTTTACCTTTCTGTTTATTGCACATGATTTGTCGCTATTACGTTTTATTAGTGATAGGATTGCTGTTATGTATCGTGGAAGATTGGTAGAATTAGCAGAAACTGATGAGCTTTTTACCCAACCGCTGCATCCATATACTCGATCACTTTTATCGGCAATTCCAGTACCGGATCCACAAATGGAACGCATGAAAAATTTCATTGCCTTTGATGAAAGAGAAATAAGTGAAAATGCTTGTTGGCAGGAGGTTAAAAAAGGTCATTTTGTTTTACGATAATAATCGAATGAGGTGATTTGTTTTGTTAGAAAATATTTTTATTGGTGCTTTATTGGTTGTCTTTTGTATTGTAAAATCACAAAAAAAGGTTCAGGCACATGGTGTCTGGTTTACAAGAAGATGCGATGCATGGCAGCTTGCTCTGGGGGAGGGGTATAAGGATAATGCCTATACGCCGCAAATGTTAACAAATATCAGTGGCTGTGATGCAGAATATAATGCAGTAGCGGTTTGTGCAGTTTCGCATGAGAATTACATTACGATTGATCCACCACCAAATTTGTCGGTAGGAATTGTAAGCTTTGATTATGGTATTTGGAGTAATCATCCAGATGGAACATGGGTTAATGCACCATTGAATGAAGTTCCCGGAGCGACCATTGGTACACATGCGTTGAAGTACAGTGTTAATTATTTCGCTCCAGTTAAAAAAGTGCAGCCGATTCCTGAACTGCCATTGCAAATTGTCCCATTAACTGATCCGTCAGCGATTAAGATTGGTGATTTTTTAACCATACAAGTCTTATATAAGGGTAAACCTATGCCACAGGCGGAGTTGATTCCGGATCTTGTAAATCAACATACTGTAACAGTAAAAACTGATGATGCGGGCAAAGCTGTTGTACGGGTAAGTCATGGAACTACAAATGTTATTGCTATTGAAGTGGCATGTAATTATGATAAAAAAACAAGTCAGGCAACACGTGATAAAATTTGTGCAACATTGAGTTTCACAATATATCCGGAAGAAAGCATTCATTAAAGAGATGCAGTTTTTATAAAGCAGTCTATTTATGTGATAGTATACTAAAATCATG
>JBAYAD010000133.1:0-7163 GCA_041669965.1 Selenomonadaceae bacterium | reverse complement strand
CAGAGATTTGAACTCCGGACACTGCGGGTATGAACCGCATGCTCTAGCCAACTGAGCTACGCCGCCATGTTATGGAGCTAATGACCGGGATTGAACCGGTGACCTTATCCTTACCAAGGATACGCTCTACCGACTGAGCTACATCAGCAGTCATTGCTAATTTGGTTGCGGGGAGAGGACTCGAACCTCTGACCTTCGGGTTATGAGCCCGACGAGCTACCAACTGCTCCACCCCGCGATAAAATAAATGGTGGGTAGGGATGGATTCGAACCATCGTAATCCGAAGATGACAGATTTACAGTCTGTTCCCTTTAGCCACTCGGGCACCTACCCATTGGAGCTGGCAAGAAGAATCGAACTCCCAACCTGCTGATTACAAGTCAGCTGCTCTACCAATTGAGCTACACCAGCATATATCGCTTTGATAAACTTACTATAAAAACAGCAAAGCTGCTATTATCATTTGGTTGCGGGAAGAGGACTTGAACCTCTGACCTTCGGGTTATGAGCCCGACGAGCTACCAACTGCTCCATCCCGCGATATTTTGTAAGCAAGTTGTTTAGTAATACAAACATCCGGCTGACAAGAAATAATGATATCATACTTACATATATTTGTAAAGCATTTTTTTACATCTGTGTAAAAATGTTTTTCTTTATCTTTACTTTGAGTTTTATATCCTAACGATTAATGCCTTAGTAAAATAAATATTCATATCTTTTTTTGAACTCATCCGTATTCATTTTATACGTATTAGCGATCGCTGCATCATCGAGATCGTCCTGTTCTAACCGCAGCATAAAACCTCTTGCAATTTTATAATGAACGGCCTCAGTGTTTACTCTGCGCACTTTGGTTTTGCCTGTTTTAGGATCCGTAAGATCTTTAAAATAAAGTGGCACAGCTCGATTGTCCTGCAAAGATATCATTGCTCCTGTCCCACCATTGAGCAAGAACTGGATTGCTTCATAACCAAGCGAACGCGTATAATCGATATCATAAGAAATTGGTGCTGCACAGCGCAGTTCATAGCCAATTTCCTTATCAACAATCGAAATTTTTATACCAATTTTCTTTATTTCTGCAAGAACTGCCTGCTTAAGCATCTGTCCAAAATCCAGCTCTGCATAACGAATATGTCCATGCTCATCAAGACAAATCTCTCCCATAAGAGCAAAATCTTCTACCGCAATTTTTTCAAGAACACCTTCCGCTATAATTGCCACACCATAGTTTTTACCGTTTAAATAACGCTTTACAATAGATCCTACAATAATGTCCACAACTTGCTGCAAACGAATTTTCGACTTTGCAAATTCTTCCGGAATAATTGTAAGAATCGCTCCGGCCGAACGTCCCATGCCAAGTGCAAGATGGCCGGCAGTCCGTCCCATCGCAATAACAAAGTACCAACGATTGTTTGTCGTCCGTGCATCTTCCATAAGATTTTCGATTTCCATCGTCCCCATCGCGCGAGCCGTTTCAAAGCCAAACGTTGGCACGCCTTCCGGTAATGGTAAATCATTGTCAATCGTTTTAGGCACATGGACAACATTAATCGTTCGTCCGCATTGTTTCGCATATTCAGACACTGCCGCTGAACTAAATGCCGTATCATCACCGCCAATCGTAACAAGATGCGTCACCCCAAGTTCGGTAAGTGTATCAACAACATGTTTTAAATCCGCTTCCTGCTTCGTTGGGTTAAAACGCGACATCTGTAAGATACAGCCACCAGTCAAATGAATGCGGCTGACATCATCATATGTTAAACTTATACACTTTTTTTCACCTTTTGCCAAACGGGAAAAGCCATCATAAATTCCAAGAATCTCCCAGCCATGTTTAATTCCTTCCATTGTTACAGCCGAAATAACACTATTGATTCCCGGCGCCGGACCGCCCCCACATACAATAGCAATTACTTTTCTTATAGAACCTGTCATTGTTATTCCCTCCTTTTTAGTCACCATCAAAATATCCTTACAATATTTAAACATTCTTTATCCATTAAAAAAACTCCTGCTAAGTTTTGGCAATTATTTGAAATTTATAACTTTATAATTTTTGTAAAAAAAAGCCGGCTCGTAATCAAACGATACCGGTTTAACTTTATATATCTTTTCTTCCATCATTATACAGTCCATGTAAACGTCTATTGATAGAGCTTAAGCCATTATATACACTGCTCATATCCACATCTTCACCCCGATTATCCATATAACGTTCCAATTTGCGTTTCACACGCTGTAAAGCATTGTCAATGGATTTTACATGGCGATCAAGGTCAACAGCAATCTCCTGATAAGACTTTCCATCAAGATAAGACATAAGCACTTTCCACTCAAGATCGCTCAGAATCTCTTCCATCTTTGCTTCTATATCAATAAATTCTTCCCGACTAATAACTAGTTCTTCTGGATCTGAAACCTTTGAACCAGACAATACATCAAGCAGCGTTCTGTCCGAATCCTCATCATAAATCGGTTTGTTCAAAGAAACATACGAATTCAACGGAATATGTTTTTGTCGTGTTGCCGTCTTAATTGCCGTAATGATTTGACGTGTCACACAAAGTTCTGCAAAAGCACGAAAAGAAGATAACTTGTCATTCCGAAAATCACGAATTGCCTTATATAAACCAATCATGCCTTCCTGAATAATATCTTCCCGGTCTGCTCCAATTAAGAAATAAGACCGTGCCTTTGCTCGTACAAAATTTCTATACTTATTAATCAGATAATCAAGTGCGATAGTATTACTACTATCCTTTATTTCAGCGACGATCTCTTCATCTGTCATGTTTTCGAAATCATTGACAGCTTCTTCTGTATTCTGTATATTAACCTTCATCGCCCCGTCCTCCAAGTCAAATGAAAAGCGTATTTCATACACTTTACATTTTATCCTTTATCAAAGAAATTATACCTTAGCTACTCCATGTAGTCAAGCATAAAAGCCTGCATTTATTGATCCCTTACACTTTTGCTACTAACTTTTCCTTATTTTATCAAGTCTTGCTGCCGTTTCTCCATCAATACGTGATCCAAGTTCACTACGATTAGCCGGAAGTACTTTATTCCCTGTATACTCGTCCCGAATTTTTTTCTTTACTTTCTGTACTGTTTTATGAAGTTCACCTGACGGCATCCGATAAGCACCCGCTCCCAAAATAACCGACTGCTCTGCTCCATCCGATGTCACAACATGTACCTCCCTGCCAAGCCGGACAGAATCATAGGCCAAGCGCTCAATATAGCTATCCGCCGTTTCCCCTTCACCTGTATATATGATATCCAAGTGTTCACTAAGCTTCTCACAGTGCTCTTTATCTGCCGTAAAAAGAGCATCAAACACAATTGTAACGTCATAATTCTCATAGGCACCGTACTCCGCCAAAATGTGAATCAGGGTATCTCTGGCGTGTGCAAGATCACTGCGCAAAACAATAAGTTCCGGCCACACATTGATTACATTATATCCATCAATGATAAAATGTTCCCTTTTCTGTCTCTTCATTGGAATTGGCCTCTATACATTTATTTTTCCACCAAATTCTTTACTGCAATTCTTTGTTTCAGCGATTCATACATAAGAATTGAGCCTGCCACAGATGCATTAAGCGAGTTAATCCTGCCACACATCGGTATTTTTACAAGAAAATCACATAGCTCTTTTGTCAGTCGGCTGATGCCCTTGCCTTCATTTCCAATGACAAGCACAAGTGCTCCCTTGAGATCTGCATTATAATAATCCTGTGTGCCATCCATATCAGCTCCGACAACCCACATATTGCGTTTTTTCAGCATATCAATTGTCTGTGCAATATTTCCTATGCGAGCTACCGGAACATATTCTATAGCACCTGCAGATGTTTTTGCTACGGTTGCTGAAAGTGGGCAGCTGCGACGTTTGGGAATAAGTACACCATGAACACCGGCTGCATCTGCCGTACGCAGAATTGCACCAAGATTATGCGGGTCCTCAATTTCGTCCAGCAGCAGCAAGAACGGCTCCTCACCTTTTTTTTCGGCAGCGTGAAGGATATCTTCTATTTCAACATAGTCGATTGGTGACGCATATGCCAGGACCCCCTGATGGCGAAGCCCATGAACAATAGTATCCAGCTTGCTTTTGTCAACCATCTGCAGGATAATGCCTTTTTCTTTTGCCAATGCGATAATTTCCCTGATAGATCCCTGTTGTTCGCCCTTGGCTATAAGTAATTTGTTGATTGAACGACCACTCTTCAGTGTTTCCATGACGGCATTACGACCAGCAACGACATCATTCGGCAATTCAGCTGCTGATTCCGCAATCGGTTCTGTTTTTACCCTCGGGGCCCTTTCTGGTCGAGTAAGTTGCTCGCCATATCGATCAATACGCTTATATGGCATTTCTTTTTTATCATTTCGTTTTCCCTTGGAGAAACCTTCTTTATTTTTCTTGTTTTCCATATTATTTTCTCTATTCTTTCCGCATTTTTATCATATCAGTAAATTTTCCGCAAGTCATGTTTCCTTCCGGGCAATGCCCTGTATCGACACAAGACGCCCCCGCGTTCTTAAAAAGTAGCGGCGCAACACTTTGTACTTCTTGCAACATTTGATATGCCATTTCGCGAATTTCCCATTGAGCGCGATTACAGCAGCGAAGATTGAAGAAATGCATCAGCGCACGTGCATTGAACGTTGCCACAATTTTTGTTTCCGTTGCATTTGCCAATACATAGCGAGCATCTTCTTTTGGCACACCAAGCTCTACCATGTCATTATAGGTTGTTCGTATCTGCATCATCAGCGCCTTAAACTTCTCCGCCGCTTCTGACTTTGCCGCAATATTTGGCGGCATAATATACTCAAAATCATGTTCCGCTACATAGCGCTGTGACTGCTGCGAATAAGAAGCAATACGATGGCGTACAAGTTGATGCGTAAGCACACGTGATACGCCTTCAATTGCAAATGTAAATGAAACATGTTCCATTGTTGAAGCATGTCCCATGCTCACAATCTTCTCTACAAGTTTTTCCACTTGTGCATCTGTCATTTTTTCAACAAGTTCTGCAGCACCGGCAGGAGAATAACAAAGCCTTGCTGACATCGCAACAACACGTTCTGGATTTTTTGTATACTCAATTAAGTTTACTTTTATCATTGAATGTTCTCCTTACTTTTTTTGTGTACACGTGTCATCATCGCCTCTGAAATCACTTCAAAAGATGCTTCTACTAATTCATGAAGTCGATCATAATTTTTTTTCAGATACAATGTTCCCAAAAGTGCCTCAAACCCCGTACTCATATGATATTCAGCTACACTTGCCGCCCGTGGCGCATGACTTTTCGCATTGCGGGCACGCTTGAAAACCATCTTCTCTTCTTCCGTAAGCATTGTTTCAATTTTATGATAAGCTTTTGCCTGCCATACTGCTGAAACAATCTGCGCACTGAACCGGTTCAGCACTTGTACCTTGTTCTGTTCATAATCTAAAAGTTTACTGCGGACAAAAAGATGAAAATACGCATCCCCTATATAGGCAAGCACCAGTGGATTAATCGCTCTTACATCTATGCCACTATATCTTTTTTGAACCTTGCCATTTTCATCCGGCAAAAACATACCATCTGCTAAATATTTAAAATGATCAAATTTCATGTTTTTTCCACCGCACACCCGTTGGTGAATCTTCCAGAGTAATACCTATCTCGTTAAGATCATCACGTATCTTATCTGCTACATCCCACGCCTTGTTTACACGTGCCTGCTGACGCAGTTCTATAATAATCTTCATCAGATCTTCCATCATTTTTTCATTATCTCCTGTTTCTTGTACATCTTCTTCTAAAATGCCAATAATATCTGCCATTTCTTCATAGATCGCCTCTACTTTTGTAAAATTGCCTGCATCATAGGTCGTCTTCCCATTTGTAATTTCATTGTAGTAAATATTAATCTCTTTTGATAGTGCAAACATGTGGCTAATTGCCAGTGCTGTATTAAAATCATCTTCCATTGCTTCATAAAACATTTTCTTTTCACTTTCAGCTGCAGCCAAAACATCAGTTGCGGAAAAATCGCTCATTGGCTCCATCCGAATTATCTCTTTTACATTATCCATCGAATTCTTCAAGCGTCCAAGACTTGTCTGTGCTTCAGCAAGACGTTCATCAGCGAAATCAAGCGGGCTGCGGTAATGTGTCTGCAAAATAAAAAAACGAAGAACTTCACCAGAATATTTCTTCAAAATATCCTGTACTGTAAAAAAATTGTTTTTTGACTTGCTCATCTTTTCCTGATTAATCGTAATAAATCCATTATGCAGCCAATAGCGGGCAAAACTATGCGAATCTGAACAGCAGGCCTGCGACTGTGCTATTTCGTTTTCATGATGTGGAAAAATAAGATCACTCCCTCCGCCATGAAAGTCAAATGTCTTGCCCAAATACTTCAACGACATCGTTGAACACTCAATATGCCAGCCAGGACGTCCTTTTCCCCACGGACTTTCCCAATAGGGTTCTCCAGGCTTTGCTGCCTTCCAAAGAGCAAAATCCATTGGATGATGTTTGCGGGTATCCACTTCAATACGTGCGCCTGCCTGCATATCTTCCAGTTTACGGCCGCTGAGTTTACCATATCCATCAAACTTTTCAACACTAAAATAGACATCGCCTTCCATCGGATAGGCATAGCCTTTATCAATAAGTATCTGAATCATTGCAATAATATCCGGTATATGCTCGGATACCTTTGGATATACATCTGCCCTTCGGATATGAAGTGCATCCATTGCTTGAAAATAA
This sequence comes from Selenomonadaceae bacterium, assembly GCA_041669965.1. Lineage (GTDB taxonomy): Bacteria > Bacillota > Negativicutes > Selenomonadales > Selenomonadaceae > UBA1792. The sequence continues at coordinate 356 of JBAYAD010000133.1, read as the reverse complement.
GCTGAAATATACTTCTCTGAAATATCATTCCATTTAACGCCCTGTTCATTTGCCGCACGAATGATCTTATCATCAACATCCGTAAAATTCTGTACGTGTTTCACTTTATAACCGCATTTATTAAAAAATCTCTTAATCACATCCCATGTCACAAATGGACGTGCATTACCGATATGCGGATAATTATAGGGTGTTACCCCACAGACATAGATGCCAACCTCGCCTTTCTTCAGTGGCTTAAATTCCTGTTTGCTATTTGTAAGTGTATTATATACCTTTATCATTTTTTTGCTCAAGCTCCTTTTCTAAATGATTTATTTTTTCTTCCAAACGTTCTATATTCTGCATCATGAGCT
>JBAYAD010000132.1:0-7188 GCA_041669965.1 Selenomonadaceae bacterium | reverse complement strand
TTTCAACATCAGCTGGTGCACAGTAGAAGCAGACACCGACCTGACCGCGCAGCCGGTCATCGATACCAATAACAGAAGCTTCGGTGATACCTTCATAAGAATAAAGCAGTTCTTCGATTTCGCGTGGGTAGATATTTTCCCCCATGCTGATAATAAGATCCTTGAGACGATCGACGATGTAGAGATAGCCATCCTCATCCATGCGGGCAATATCACTTGTGTAAAGCCAGCCATCGCGGATTGTGAGGGCTGTAGCCTCTGGCAGGTTCCAGTAACCGCGCATGACATTGTCACCGCATACGAGGAGCTCCCCAGATTCTCCCTGCGCAACTTTTTTGCCATTGCTGTCAATGATTTTTACATCAATTCCCGGAAGCGGAAGGCCAATGGAGCCAACCTTTTCCTTACCGGGCGGATTTACAGAAACGACAGGAGATGCCTCAGAAAGACCGTAGCCTTCCGCAATCGCCAAGCCAAACTTGGTACTGAAATCCCGGGCAATTTGCATAGGCAGTGTTGTGCCGCCGATGACAACAATACGGACACTTTTTAAATCTTCTTTGGGCGTAAGCCGTGAGAGCAGTGAGCAGATAGACGGCACAACATAGAGTACGGATATACTGTGCATGCGGATGGTTTCTGCAGTTTCTTTGGGGGAGAAGGAATCAAGAATTGTGATTGCTGCACCGCCATAAAGCGGATTAAGTACAGCACAGGTCCAGGCAAAACAATGGTACATTGGCAATACACACAAGACATTATCGGTGTTGTTTACACAAAGTACTTTCTCGAACATGGCTGCATCACAGATAAGATTCTTGTGCGAGAGTACAGCACCTTTTGGTGAGCCTGTTGTACCAGAAGTGTAGATGATGACGCAGTCTTGTCTGTCGTCAAAATCGTCAGGCAGTGCGGGTGCTTTTGGTAAACCTGCCTGGTCAAGCAGGCAGCTCGTGAGAAGCTGTCTAAGCTTTCCGGTATAGTCTTGTACGGATAGCTCAGCAGATAGTTCAAGTGGTTTATACGTAATAATATAATGAATGCTGCTATCCTTTAAAATATAAACAATTTCACGATTGCTGAGCTGAAAGTTGATTGGGACGACAACGGCACCCAGAGAAGCGGCTGCCATATAAGCATAAATATATTCTGCGCTGTTGCGGGAAAAGATTGCAATAGTGTCATGCAGGCGGATTCCCTGGCTGTAAAAAAGGCTGCGGCAGATCGCTACATTTTCCTGAAGTTCTTTATAGGTGATTTTTTGCGTACCACTAATAATGGCAATATCTTTCGCTTTGCCACGATATATAAGGTCATGAACAAACATAGCAACACTCTTTTCTATACCGGTAAAAATCGGCAGGTCTACTTATATAAAAATAATGAAATTAAAAAGAATTCTTTTTGATTGTATAATAGGAGGAAGACAATGTCAAAAAATAGTAAAAAACAAGAGCAATGCCAGTGAAACGCATTGCTCTCGTTTTTTTGTTTTATTTATCGGTTTGCAGGGGAACGCAATCCGCTTCTTCCTGCTTGCCAATGGCACTATGCTGGTAGCTGTAACCAAAGTATACAATGCAGCCAATAGCACACCAGACGACAAAGCGAACCCATGTGTCAAAGGGAAGATGGTACATAAGATAGCCGCAGGAAACTACAGCCAACGGGCCAATAAGCCAGACACACGGACAGCGAAAAGTGCGTGGGATATCCGGTTTTGTAAAGCGTAAGACCATGACACCGATGGCGGCAATAAGAAACGCACTGAGCGTGCCGATATTTGCCATTTCGGCGATAAGACCAATTGGGGCAAAGCCCGCGATAAGTGAGACGAAGATCGCGCCAAGAATTGTTACAATATAGGGTGTCTTGTAGCGGCGATGAATCTTGCAAATGTTGGCCGGAACCATACCATCACGGCTCATTGCAAAAAAAATGCGGGCCTGACCGTAGAGCAGGACAAGCAGGACAGTCGTGATACCGGCAATTGCGCCGACACCAACGACAGCTGAACCTATGTTGTAGCCAATATAGCGAAGTGCAAAAGCTACTGGTTCAGGATTGTTGAGGCTGGCATAGGGAACGACACCTGTGAGTACTGCAGCGACAATAACATAGAGGAAGGTGCAGATCAAGAGTGATCCAATGATGCCAATTGGCAAGTCACGTGAAGGATTCTTGCATTCTTCGGCGGAAGTTGCCACCGCATCAAAGCCAATGTAGGCAAAGAAAACGATTGCTGCACCGCCAGCAACACCGGAAAAGCCGAAAGGCATAAAAGGATGCCAGTTTGCTGTATCAACATGCGGGCCGGCAAGTACAAGAAAAATGAATACGGCAATGAGTTTAATACAGACAAGAATACGATTGAGTTTTGTACTTTCCTGTGTACCGCGAATAAGGAAAAAGGTGAGAAGCAGCGTGATACAGATTGCTGGCAGATTGATTACACCGCCATCCGCTGGTACAAGTGTAAGTACAGGTGAAACGGCTATACCAACGGATTTCATGAGACCAACGACGTAGCCAGACCAGCCTGAGGCCACAGCACTGGCGGTAACTGTATATTCAAGAATGAGATTCCAACCGACAAGGAAAGCGATAAACTCGCCAAGTGAAGCATACGTATAAGTATAGGCACTGCCCGAAGATGGAACAATCGAGGCGAATTCGGCATAGGCAAGTCCGGCGAATGCACAGGCCAATCCGGATATGACAAAAGAAAGCATAACAGCCGGCCCGGCATACTTTGCCGCAGCAACACCCGTGAGAACAAAAATGCCTGTACCAATAACGCAGCCAATACCAAGCAAAACAAGGTCAAAAGCACCAAGACTTTTTGTCATACCTGAATTTGCTGCCATAGCCCGCATCTGTTCAATGCTTTTTGTACGAAATAAATTCATAATAACACCCGATTTTCTATAGATTAAAGTCTTGCCTAATTATAATGAAGAAAAGACAGCACGTCAAATTATCCACTTGAAATAAACTTTAGATAATTAATGTAAAATGCAATAATACATTATTTTATTTTGATAATAAGTAATATATAAAGCTAAAAGTTGCTAAATAGTAATAATGTGAAAATGTTTTAAGCAGCGAACTAAGTAAAACGTTTGTTGTAATAAAAAAAATAATATGGCTTGATGTGTAAGAATGAAAAAATAATTCTAAGAATATTTGCTGAAATTTTTTATGGTATGAAATACAAAAAAATACTTGCATCATTTTATACTCGCAAAGAAGAGCCAGGTATGGTATTTTGATATATAGAAGTTTTACAAGGAAAGCAGGAGGTTTTCATGCTAAAAAAAATTTTACAAACGCTGAAAAATATTTCCGAGCCTGTATGGGATGTCTATGCAATAAAAAATGAGCTGCTGCGTAATAAAATTACGCAGCAGCAATGGACTGAGTTTATTGGGATGGCTCATACGATCGGGAAAAAACTTGCCCGGGAAACAGTGAAAAAATATCCACAGAAGACGGTGCTTGATATTTTTGCAGCGCTTGGTCTGGATCTGGCACGTATTAATGATACACCTGATCGTGTCAACACAGTGTTTGCCTGCTACATTGAGCCAAAGCGCATAGAACTTTATGAGAAAAATATCCGTCTTGCAGGACAGACACTACAAAATGAAAATTGTGAAAACTTACTTAATGACTGCACTTTAGAGGAAGTACTTCTAGCACATGAACTCTTCCATTATATTGCCTATACAATGCCGGAGCTGGCAATCAATCAAAAGCTTGTAACGCTTTGGCATATTGGCAGTTTTAAATATCGCAGTCGTATTCGGACGATTTCTGAAATCGCAGCGATGGAGTTCACTAGAGAATTTCTCCAGTTGACGTACGCGCCGTACATTCTCGATGTGCTTTTTTTGTATTCATCTGATCGTGACAGAGCAATCAGGCTCTATGAATATATTACGAAGCTTGAAATATCCAAAAGATGATTTTCATAAAAAAGGTTTATGATTGTATCATAATAAATTCATGGATTTTAATTTTTCTATAACGTTTGTTTTAGGATCTTTAACAAGCTGCCGAAGTTCTAGTTTGATTCCTTTTTCGTCGAGCTTTTTTAGCGAGGCTACATCCTGAGCGTTGACAGAAACCGCTTGCGAGATCTGTGTCTTTCCATCAATATACCGCATGCCACCGAGGTTTACGTTCTTAAAAGGAATTCCGGCATCTACCATACGCAGTACATCGGTTGGATTTGTAAATAAAAAAAATGTAGTAAAGCTGTTATATTGGGGATTGTTAAAAGCTTCAATTGCTTTTTGAATGGGAAGAATATACGCTTTGATTCCTGGCGGTGTCACTTGTAATACGAGTTGTTTTCTAAGCTCATCTTTAGCCACTTCATCGCTGCAGCACATAATACGATTGCAGTCATATGCTTTTACCCAGACCGTTGCCACCTGCCCGTGGATCAAACGGTCATCAATTCGGACAAAACTGATTTTCATTTTATGACCTCCAATAAAAAATTAATTAAAAGAATAGATCTATACCATAGAAGCAATAAAAGCCTTTTCGTCTTTGGTTAAAGAAATTTTGATTGTGTTTTCAAATAGTTTAGCGGCGATATCGACACAAGCTAGTTTTTGCGTGTCAATAGGAGGGTAGTCACTTTCGTCGTAGGACAGCCCTTTTCGCAGTACCATTCTTTCCAAAGCACAGCCACAATGGACCAGAAGCCTGATGCGCTGCGGATTTGTCAGCTGATAGCCCAGGTTAGCCTCTAATATGTTATCAAACTTCAACAGCGTGTCAAGAACTTTAGCGGGATTTAAATACGTAAGCATTTCGATTAAACTTTCTTCACAGAAGCTGCGCAAAACCAGGTTCTTGTTTTGCACTGGTTTTCGTGCATCGCCAATACCAATTAATGTTCGCAGAATATCTTCAACTCCACCGTCAATTACTTTTTCTAAAGGAATGAAGGGAATATCACATTTAGGGTTTGCAGCACCGGCAACTGCGATGATTTGAAATTCGCTGGATATTTTTTGTATTGATTCTTGTGCTTTATAAAGTCCGACGGGAAGTACTTTGATTTGCCGCGCTGTAATAGTGGGTAAAATGCTTTCCAGAATTCGCTGCAGCTTTTCGGCAGTTCCTTTACCCGAAGCGCAGATTGTAACAATAACTTCAGGCCGTTTCGTATGTTCTGCCGGCAGGTCATCGGTACTGTTTTCGTAGCCTTTAAAATTCTTCAGTGAGTCATAGACCGCATTCAGACTAATACCACTTATATCTGCTTTGCGTATCGCTTCTAATACTAACGGGGTCGAAACCATACCCAGTGTTTGAACAGGAACTTTAAGCTGCTCTGTTATCATAGGACCAAAATTAATAATCGATCCCATGTCAGCTAACAATAAAATACCTTTATGATACTTCATTGTTTTGAGATGTTCCATGAGTTTATCAAATATTTCTTGTGGCTGTACTTCAATTGGCATATCAAAAACGACTAGATTTTCCGACTGTATATTTAGAAGTTTTTGTGCAACATCTGTCATGGAAGTAGCCGTATGAACACCGTGCATAACTACAGTGATGATGATTTTTTCATTGTCTTCTTCTTCTTTTAAAGAGTTGAGCAGCATGGCAAAGTATTCGATTTCAGCAGGAGGAACGATAATATGATAATGTTTTTCAATTTTTTGTTTAATTTCCATGGCTAAATGAAATTCTTCAGTATCCTGATTTACAGTACCTTCAATTGCATGACCAGACAATGGTTCGTGTGATTTTATACGTTTAAAAAATACACTTAAATGAAGACTAAAAGCATATAAGAAACGATCCAATGAGCTTATTTTTAAATGTTTTTGAACAATCGCAGCAATATCTTCGGTAAAATCGATCAAATCATAATCAATGATTTTAAGCAGTCGATCCTGAACAGACAGTTGAACATTATTTTGTTGATTGCAAAACGATTTTATGTAGGCATTTACATCAGCAGCAACGATTTGTTTAATGATTGCACTTTCGATGTTTTCACTTTTAAGTGCTTTAATCTTTTTATCGACAAGGTGGTACAGATTAAAGGGCGCTTCATCCACTTCTTCAAGCGGAAGCTCTTGATTGTTTGGAGAGATAAACAGCGGTTCATTGATATATTGGCTGACAAAAGCTAGTTCATGACGATTTGAGCTAAGTGATAATAACCCTGATCTTATAGAAGCCGGAAGAAGCTTATAATCGATTTCTATATAATTTGGATTATCAAGTCCATTCAAAAAAGCCTGGGCACATAGCAATTTGATATTGGACTTCATTTGGCCGATATTACCCATGCCAATACTGCCAATAAGTGCTTTGACAGCTTCAACACTTATCCTGACCGGTTTTTGAATCGAACGGACTTCATTTGCCAGCAGCAACTTGATGATGGCAAGTTTTTCGTCCATGGAACGGTTGGCTAACGGCTGAATTTTTATGATGTTTGGAATACGCCGAATAAAGGTCCGTGTAAGTGCAGACTCAGGATCTTCTGTTGTAGCACCAATAATAAGCAAAGAAGCCTGACGGCTGCGGGTTGTTTCTCCCAAACGGTTAAATGTCCCAGTATCCATAAAATAAAATAACATTTCCTGGCCTTCTGGTGGTAACCGATGAATTTCATCAAGAAATAATATACCATGATCTGCGGCTTCAACCAATCCGGATTTTGCCGTATCTGCACCCGTGAAAGCTCCTTTTGCATGTCCAAAAATATGAGAAATCAATAATTGGGGATTAGTGTAATAATCGGCACAGTTAAATGTGACAAAGGGAGAGTTTTCATTGAGCTTCCCAATGGATTTTCCGTACTCATAGATCCTATGGGCAAATAAAGTTTTTCCTACGCCGGTCTGCCCAAGAATCAAAGTGTGAAGTCCGTGAGGAGGATAAAGAATTGCAGCCTTGGCCTGTTCAATTTGTTTTTTTAAACTGCCATCGAAGCCAATTAAACAATCAAAACCGCTTTTTTTGATTGTTGTTTTTTTAGCAGAGGCAATGCCGCTTTCCACTGTAGACATTTCTCTAGTGTTTTGGGGTAAGGTGATTCCGGTAGAGTGTTCAAATAATGCTTTATCGAAATAAAGAACCGGACGGCCGGAAAATTTAAGGATTTTTCCTTGCCGATACAGGCTATTAAGATCGCGACTGACA
>JBAYAD010000131.1:0-7241 GCA_041669965.1 Selenomonadaceae bacterium | reverse complement strand
TTCCTGCTTTTTAACTAGTATTAGCCTGCAAAGTACCCGCTTGTATTTTTTTGACTAAACAGACTCACAGCAAAAACTTTAACTTTTCGAAAAGAACTGCCAGAAATAATTATACCGCAGCAGATTTCCAGGCTTGAACCAGCTCTTCAGCAGCAAGCTCCGGCTGATCCGCTTCCGTTACTGCCGACACAACAAAAAAGCCAGCGACTTGCGTTTTAGCAAGTGGTGGTATATCGAGAAGCTTAACCCCACCGCCAACTACAACAGGAATGGGACTGAGTTTGCGCAGCTCTGTAAGTTCAGCAAAACTTCTGGTAATGACAGTACCCGTCGAATCCAATCCACAATTGGGCTTGGTCATGGTCTTATGTAAAGGCCCCGCACCAAAATAATCAATGGAATGAACATCCACGGTTTTAATATATTCGAGCAGCTCATCCGTTTTTGCTGACAAGCCAACAATTGAGTCTTCCCCCAAATATTCCCGACAAACATCAACAGGAATATCCGTCTGACCTACATGGATTCCATCTACTTTTATGCCCATCTTCCTTGCCGCCAAAATAACATCCAATCGATCATCTACCAGCAAAGCAACTTGATCCGCTTTACCCAGGTTGTCAATAATAGCTGCTGCCTGACGAGTCAGCTCAATCAATTCAGTTGCGGAAGCCACTTTTGAGCGAATCTGGATGCAGGTAAAGCCCGCTGTAACAGCCGCTCTGATAATTCCCCCAACCGGCCGTCCTTTCGTATTTTCCGGACCAATTACAAGATAAGACGAAATATCTAAATTTTTTCGTATACTCATTTTAGCTTCTCCAAAATTGTATTTACTTTCTCAACTTTTGTATGCATCATATTTGTAAATCCAGGACGTATATCTGCTTTTAAAACAACTTCTGTACGAATTCCTTTTTCTGCAAGAACAAAGGCTGCGTCTTTGACTACTTTCATGACTTCATCCCACTCACCCTCAATCTCCGTAAACATGGAGGTTGTATGACTGGGTAAACCTGACTCACGAATCACTTTTACCACTTGAGCTACTTCAGCCGACAGTTCCTCCCCTGTACCACACGGAGAAATTGCAACAGCAATCAACGTATTCATCGTATAACCTCCTCAAGTTCAAATAAAGTATCAGCAATCTCTTTTGCTGTAGCCTTATAGAGTTCATCAAGAAACTGTATTTGAAAATGTCCCGGTCCATCCACTTTGCTTTCAGCACGCTGTCCTGCCAAATTATAAACCGATGCAGCTGTCAAAGCAGCAATAAAAGGGGTGGCTGCGCTAAGATAAACGGCGGCCACGCCACCCAGCGAACAGCCTGCTCCCGTAATTTTTTCAAAAAAGTGCGACCCGCCATGAGCCACAGCAAGAATGGAGCCATTTGTTATTAAATCCGTTTCCCCCGATACAGAGACCGCACCGCCCGTCCATTTCGCCAGGGCGATGGCAGCAGCTTTCGCGGCAAGAACAGAATCCGTAGAATCAACGCCTCGCACGTTAGATTGGTTGACTCCGCCCGCCAAATCCCACAGACCAGCCAAAGCAATGATTTCAGATGCGTTCCCGCGGATTACATTTGGTTTATATTGCTTAAACTGAAGCAATAATTTCGTACGAAGTTCACCAATACCAATCGCAACCGGGTCAAGCACCCACGGTTTTCCTGCCTCCTGCAAAGCTTTGACAGTACGGGGTAATGTTTCTTCATAAATCGGAAAAAGAGTTCCTACATTAATATAAGCAGCACCACCGGCTTTGGCTAAAAACTCGCCTTCATCCGGCAAATAAACCATAGCCGCCGAGCCGCCAACGGCAAGCTGTGCATTGGCTACAAGATTGATTGTCACACTATTTGTAATCGACCCCGCCATGGGGTTTGTCTTCTTTACAGTTTCAACAGCCTGCCTAATTTGTTTTTGAATTTGCTCCTTATCCATCATTTTATCATCTTTTCTTCTATTATTTTTACTAAAATTTCAACATATCATTTTCATCAAATGTAAAATCCGGCCCCCATGCAACTTCCCAATAGTACCCATCCGGATCAGAAAAATAGGCATGGTAACCACCCCAAAAAACATCTTGTGGCTCCTTTACAATTTTTGCTCCTGCTTTTCTTGCCAATTCAATAATCTCACAAACTTCGGTTTTGCTTTTAGCGTTATATGCAAGAGTAATTCCACCAAAACCATTCGCAATTTCAGGTGGATTATTTTCATTAATATCTTTTGCTAACAAATTCAATGGATATAATTCCAGTTTTGTTCCAGCTGCATTAAAAAAAATCACTTCGGGATTATTGTTTTTTTCATTTGTTTTAAAACCAAGGCCATCACGATAAAATTTAATTGATCTTTCCATGTTTCTTACACCCAAGCAAATAATATTCATTCTGTTCATTGCAAAATCCCTCCGTATAATAATTTGTATCTATTTGTTTTAAAACTTCAGATGCTGCAATACGTGTAGTAATCTGCAGCATCTGGCATTTCATCATAGCTTAACTACATTATAACACAACAAAAGTACTATCTTTCAATAAAAATAGCCCTTTCGATATTTACAAATCGTATCTATTATCATAAAATATCTATAACAAAAGAAAAATCAGCAGATATCATCATCCGACATAAATTTTGTTTTAATTTTAGTATCATCATGATGTGTTTTGTTTTAGAAGGAAAGCAGCTATGGCTCTTTGCAGTAAATGCGGAAAAGAAGTTCCCTCTTCAGCTTGGTCTTGTCCCAACTGCGGTGAACCAATCTTCCATAACGAAAATAGTGCTCCAGCCACGAGGGAAGATTCTGCTTCTCCCATCATGGCGAAAAAGCGGCAAATAAGTTTCGGGAAACTTCCCCGCCCTATAAAAAATTGGCTTTACAAGTTTCAGCAAAATTCAATAATTCAAATAATTTTAAAAAAAGCCAACCATCTTCCAAAAATCGTAAAGATAATTGGACTAACTTTTTGTATTGCTGCCGTACTAGCCATACTAGCAGGTGCCGCACACACGCTTTTCTCAGACGAACTCACGCTGAAAAAACAAGCAAATTCTTTTATTGAGGCGAGAAATCGCATTTTACTAGGAGTTGTCGATACCGATGCGATGGAAACGATTGCGAAAAATATAACCCCTGAATATAAAAAGAAATATTTAGATGAATTACTATTCGCTGGTTCAAAACGCTTTGCCAATGAAAGCGTTTTTTCTAAAAACACCAAGATCACTGCCGAACTGCAATCTATACAAATAGAAGACGACAACCAATATGCCCTTGTGAATTATAAGATTTATATCCCTACAAACCAATTATTAAGTGAGTCAGGCGATCAACAACAGCCTTCACTAAAAAATGCAATAGTCCAGCTAAGCTGGGTAAAAATTGACGGAAAATGGTATTTTCACGGTGAAAAAACCTCTGAATGAATTGGGGACAATACAAATGAGTCTGTTCTCAAAGCTGCTCAAAAATTAGACCTTAGCAACAGTAATCTGCGTTGATGAATAAATAAATCGGATGAGTATAAGTGAGAGCGCATTCCCTTGACATTGGAATGCGCTCTTAAACTTTACTCTGCTTGCTAAATTGCTGCTGTTATAAAATGCTTGGCAATTGCACCTACGATTTGATCTGGGGATAATATTTTTCCTCTTTTACTCTGTTCCTGTGGCTCAATAAAGCAAAAATGCTCTGGATATTTACGCAGTCTGGTTATGTTTTCCTGAATGATTGGATTTTTATACATGATAGGGTTCATACAGGGTGCAATAAAAATTGGTTTATCAATCGAAAGCAGCGTTGTTGTCAGCATGTCATCGGCTGTTCCATTAGACATTTTGCTGATGATATTTGCCGTTGCCGGAGCGACAAGAACAAAATCTATAATCTTTGCTAATGGTTTATGGGATGCATCCATCGCCATGGGCTGATCCCACATATCAAGTTCCACTTTATGATTTGAAGCCCGTTGAAACGTAATGGGCGAAACAAATTTGGCCGCATTAGCTGTCATCACAATGTAAACTTCAGCGCCGTAATCCCGCAGTTTGCCAATCGTCTCAACACTTTGCCAAACGGCATTTGCTCCGCTGATTCCCATTAAAATTTTTTTCTCTTTTAGAACCTTTGTCAGATCTTGCATATTTATCTCACCTTTCACCACGGTTGTTCGTGGCATAAACTGTTATGAGAAAACCGCTTGTTTTTTTACCCTCATTTTTCCTGTGCTGGATTTTCTCCACGAATAATTCGTTCTGCATATTTTTTTGATGAAACCTTCGCTAAACTTCCCAACTGCCAATATGTAATATTCGCTAATTCATTATCAGGAGTGGCCATATATTTCATAAGACCAATTAGTTCCCCCATAAAAGCAAATGCCTGTATATATCCTTTAAGCAAAATACAAATATAATACCTGCAAATAAAATTTAAAAAACCATTTCTGCTCATCTGTTTATCGCAAACCTTCTCGTATAAAAACAAAAAAGGAACTTAATATAATTAAGTTCCCTCAGTGGAATTAAAACTGCTTTGCTAACTGGCTCTATAAAATTATTTCCATTTTATACCTTTTTTCCTTAAAAGTCAAGATAGTTCGTTGAGCAATAAAACAGCCTTCCCTATGCAATTTGATACAGGGAAAAATCAGTTCTACACCGTTTGGCAGAAGAATGGTTTAAATCAATTCAAACAATGTTGAATCATCACTTTATACATAGCAAACTTTATTTTTCCCTAAACTTTTCGCCTTATATAAAGCATCATCTGCACGCTTATAAATTGGCGTAATGCCTTCATAATCCAAGGCAGAAGTTACCCCTATACTTACTGTAACACTACCTGCTTTTTCAAGAATTATAGTAGTAAGGTTTTTTCGCATTCGTTCAGCAATTTGCATTGCTTTTATACGATTCGTCTCGGGAAGCAAAATCAAAAACTCTTCACCACCCCAGCGACCAACTTTCCCACCTTCTTTATCAATCGTCTTTTTCAAAACATTACTTACTTTTTTTATTACTACATCACCAACACTATGCCCATAGACATCATTTATTTTTTTAAAATCATCAATATCAATCATAATAACCGATATATTTCTATCTATGCATTGCTTACTTACCTCATAAACAAAAAGTTCTTCTATTCGCCCACGATTCATCAATCCCGTAAGCAAATCCATAGTTGCCAGCTGCGCAAGTTTTTGATTCGATTCTTCAAGTTCAGCTGACGTAACCTGAATAAATTTAGCAAATCGATCAATAATCGATATAGAAGTATCCAGGCTCTGACCGGCAAATATAGTTTTTTTGTGATTTTCAATTTTTTCACCTTCACGCATTCCTACGACTAGCATCATCGCATTTAGCATATCAATACGACTTTTCCGACTTAAAATTTCACCATACGTATAAAATCCGGCAGTCGCTGCAATTTTTGCAAAATCACGAGTTTCAAGACCTGACATTTTCTGCATAAATGTCGGTCTTGTATTACAGATAAAAATCAATATGCCCTCTGGAATAAACCTGCTCATCCTTTTCTTTATGACAATAGAATTGTTAATAATATCATGTGGTATCCCATAAGATAAGCGAACTTTTTCCCCAATTTTTATATCTGCCGCAAATGTTATCATACCGGATTCATCACAAGCTTGAGGTATTCTTGCTAAATAATCTCCATCACGTTCAAGCAAAATTGGAAATTCCAACGTATTACGAACAAAATTTTCATCATTTTTTATTCCCAAATATTTTTCATAAATATTAAACGCCGGAATCCCGTTTAGTTCTTTCATCTGACGATTCCCACCCATAGCTGTAATTGTCATTGATGGTCCCAACGGATGCCACCCCATAGAAGACTCCAGATGAATGTGTAAACTTCTACTAAGAAAAAATACCGTAATTATTCCTTTTTTATAAATTTTACGGCCAAACACCCTGCACTCCATGATTTTTTCATAAAATCCAGCACCGCCGCCAAATACGGGAACATTAGCAAATTTCAGCTTAACAATTTCAAGATATTCACTAATATCAATGTTTTGAGCAGTCCCTAAAATCTGAATGCCAGCAACGTCGAATAAATCTTTCATATATTCCAAATTTTTAGCAGCTATATTTTTTTTGTCTTTGCTATAATCCAGTTCAAATATTTTAAGCTTCGTATCCTGAAATATTTCAATTGTGATAACGGTATGATGATACAGACACTTGTCATTTTCTATTTCACCAGATGTCGAGCTCCCAACAACCTTTGCCTGTGGAAGTATGCTATGCACACTCTGCAAAAGTTTCTCTATATAATACTGATCCACACTTGACGTAAATATTTGCACAAGTATTGATGCAGCATCTAGTATTGCCTTGTTTTGTTGAATATCCTGCATTTTCTCTTGCAATTCCGCTATTGAATCACCAGCATATACATATTGCTGCATTGAAAGCCACCTACCTTCTAATTTAGTTCATGACATTTCATGGCATGCTTATATTTTATAACCGAAAAACCCTCGCTTCTTTAACATCAGTATAGCATAAATGCAATTCTGTTTCTTCAAAATTCTTTAAAAGAACTTTAACCAAATAATTTCTGGCGATTCAAAACACTGCTTTACCTGTATGAACTTGTTTAAATACAACTAAAAAACGGGAACACTCTTTATCGTTTCTTGAAAACAGGTATATAAAACCCGTTTGTTCTAAAATCTGTTTGTTACTTGCTAAAGAACAATCTGCTGCTATTCCAGCTTTATGATAAACCATGTAATGCTCTGCTTTAATTTATTGACATTTTCCTTAACTTTGTAATTTACGTGAATAAGTAAAGTCAATTTAGAGCAAACTTAATAAAATTTACAAACAAAAACCACATTGTTTTTATCACTGGATTATGATAAAAACAATGTGGTTACTCTTTTTTGTGAATTGCAAGTTCCACTACTGCATCTGTCTGCACGAAAGGCTAACTTACAAGCACTCTATTTTCCCCCGCATAGATGCGGGAATTATTATACTTGCCAGCTTTTTCCATCATTTTACCAAATAGCCGCCATCTACAGGAATAACCGCTCCACCCAGATAATCACTGGCAGACGATGACAAGTAAATGCACGTACCTTTCATATCATTACCCGTACCCCACCTATGGGCAGGAATCCGATCGGTAATTTCTTTATACCTTGGATTACTCTGATCTAATAGCGCTTCATTCATTTCGGT
>JBAYAD010000130.1:0-7253 GCA_041669965.1 Selenomonadaceae bacterium | reverse complement strand
TGCACAAGAAACCCTAAAATAGCCCCCATAATCATTGCCTGTGGAATTGTTATCTTAGACAGCACACCAATCTGTGGTGTCGCTAGTACAAGAACAACTAATGGAACAATTGGCACAACTGCCTTTATCAAATCCACTTTGAATTCACCTTCTGTTTCTGCCGGATCACTTACATTTATTGATCCGGCACCCTCCCCGCGAAGCTTTGCCTGCACTGTCATAATAATAAGAACGCCTGCCAAAAGCACCAACACCGGCGTCGTATAGCTCCCGATCACGTCCATAACATCTACCTTTGCCAAACCTGCAATAAACACGGCGTGGGGAAAGCCCGGATTCAAAACACTGGCAAAAGTCGCTACCATGATACAGGCCCCGGCCATCGCCGGGCGCACACCTGAACGAATCAAAGTAGGAATCAAAACCGCACCAACTGCAGCACATGTCCCGGCCGTACTCGATAATGCAATATTCAGCAGCCATGTAATCAATATGGCACCCGGAACCAAAATAAGTTTTACGCGTTTTAGTCCGCCAGCTAAAAGCTGAACAAGGTGTGTATCACATCCCGTAAATTTCATTACAAAAGAAAAACCCATAACTGTACAAATTGTCGTGACCAATCCTTCATTTACCATTGCCTTGCTAAATGCATCCATTGCTCCTAGTGGATTACCACCAATAGCTGCCATTACCAGACCTGAAACGCACAATACCATACGCGTTTCATATCGTTTCGCAATCGCGATCAAGGTCAGCAACACAATAATTGCTCCTATCCATACCATCAAAAACATCCTTTCTTTTTTGCTTTTTAAAATATGCTTTTTTATATAACGAATTATTCTTTATATATTCGTTAAAAAGATTATAAGTTATTTTTCAAAAAAAAGTCAATGGTTATTTTTAAATTTTCATAAATTTCTTTTAATATAAATCAGTATTATTATTGCTTTGTTTTTTATAGTTTTTGCTAATAGTTTCAATAAATATAACACCTGCTTTTTCACCTGTAAAAAACAAGACACCTATTTATTGAAATTTTCTTTATATATTTATATAATAAATTTATTTTTTGAAAAATCAGCCCATTTCATTTATATATCCTGTTTTTTTCCTGTTTTAGCAAGTTCTTCTTTTGTTTTTTTATTATCACAGTCATTTTATCATTATTTCATCTATAGCTATTTAACAAAATAGCTATATGTCTTCTATATAGATACATTATATTGAAGGATAACTGGCTTTTATGTCGAAATTAATTATATAACTAATTTTAAGGAGGTTTTTTTATGCTATTATTCGGAGGTCTCGTCGTTTTACTCACATTTGCAGCAATTATTAAGAAGTATGAGGCTCGTATGGTTCTTTTTGCTGCTGGTTTGATCATGTGTATTGTCGGTGGAACAGCCGATGCAGCGATTACTGCCTTTTCTAAAACAATGGTACATAGCACACTCGTACCAACAATCTGTACCGTTATGGGTTTTTCGTTTGTTATGCGTTTTACAGAATGTGATAAACATCTTGTAACCGCTATTTCCGGTGTTATTACCCGCAGCAAGCTTATCCTTATTCCACTTGCGATTCTTCTGACCTGGTGGATCAATATTGCAATACCAAGCGCAGCAGGCTGTGCTGCTGCCGTCGGCAGTATCCTTATTCCTACACTTATAGCTGCTGGTGTTCATCCGGCAATGGCCGGCAGTGCCGTTCTTGCCGGCACCTGGGGCAGTGCAATCAGCCCGGGGACATCACACAATCCATTTGTTGCCGAGCTGGCAAACACCGATGTCATGACAGTCATTATGAATGAAACTCCGGCAGCCATCATTACTTCCATTGTCGTTATCATTGCACTTACTGCTGTGGCCATCATTCGCAAGGAAGGTGCCAGCGAGGAACGCCGTCTTGCCCATGAAGCAGCCCGGGAGAAATCTGGTAAAAACGTCAATTTCAAGATTAATCCACTGCGTGCTTTTGTACCACTTGTCCCGCTGATTCTGCTCGTACTTGGCAGCAAACAAATTGCTGTATTACCTGTCATAAATGTCCAGACAGCAATGATTATTGGTACATTGCTGGCAATCATTGTAACTCTGTCCAATCCACAAGAAGTCTGCAAAAAGTTTTTTGATGGTATGGGCAGTGCCTATGGCAGTGTTATTGGGCTTATCATTGCCGCGGCTGTATTCACACAAGGCATGAGTTCTGTCGGTCTTACCTCCTCACTTATCGATATTATGAAAGGTTCTGAATCCATTGCCAAAGTTGCGGGTGCTTTCGGACCATTCATTATCGCAATTCTTTCCGGTTCCGGCGATGCCGCAGCTCTTGCTTTTAACGGTGCGATTACACCACATGCCGCAAATTTCGGTATGAGCATCATGAATCTTGGCTCACTCGCACAAATGGCTGGAGCAATTGGCCGTTCCATGTCACCAGTTGCCGGCGCGGCAATTATTTGTGCTGAACTTGCTAATGTAACACCAATGGAGCTCACAAAACGCAATGCAGTCCCAATGCTTATTGGTGTTATCACGTTTATGATTTTGTTCTAAAATAAAAGGAGGCCCCTATCTATGCTCAATGAAAAACGTATACTTACCGAATTTATTGAACTTGTAAAAATCCGCTGTTCCACGCGAAATGAACGTGAAATGGGCGATCTTCTTACGAAACGTCTGCAAGATCTTGGTGGCAGTGTTATTGAAGATAATACTGCTGAAAAACTTGACGGTAACTGTGGTAACCTCATTGCTACGTTTAAGGGAACACTTTCCGTTCCAACCGTCATGCTTACAGCTCATATGGACTGCGTTGAACCTTGTGAAAACATCAACCCGCAGATCAGAGATGGTATTATTCGCTCAGATGGCTCTACGATTCTTGGCGCTGACGACAAGGCTGGTATCACTGCAATTCTTGAAACACTTCGTGTGCTCAAAGAGGACAACATACCCCATGGAGATATTCAGGTTGTCTTTACTGTTGCTGAAGAAGGCGGCGTCAACGGCTCCAAAAACATGGATACCAGCCTGCTTCATTCCGATATCGGCTACACGCTTGATACACATGGCAGTCCTGGAAAAATAGTCAGCAAAGCCCCGGGACAAAACAAGATTTTTGTAAAAATTCAGGGTAAACCTTCACATGCCGGTATTGCTCCGGAAAAAGGCATCAATGCTATTGTTGCCGCCGCAAAAATTCTTGTCAAGGTTCCTCAAGGCCGCATTGATGAAGAAACGACTTGTAATGTCGGTACAATCGTCGGTGGTCGTGCAACAAACATCGTTGCTGAATTCGTCGAGATTGCCTGTGAATCCCGCAGCCGCAATAAAGCAAAACTTGATAAGCTAACTGATGAGATTTGCACTGTCTTCAAAAACGGTGCTGTTGAAACCAACACAAAGATTGACGTCACCGTGAAAAAATCGTATGACCCTTATGTTATTGCTGAGGATTCCATTGCCATTGTCACCGCAGCAAAAGCTGCCAGAAAGCTTAACTTTCCGGTTGAAATTGTTGAATCCGGTGGTGGCAGTGATGCAAACTTCTACAACACCTATGGCATTCCTTGTGCCGTTCTCGGTGTCGGCATGACGAACGGTCATACAAAAGAAGAATGTATACTTGAAAAAGATCTTTATGACTCTGCAAGGCTTACTTTGCAAATTGTCAAAGATATTGCTGCAAGCAAGTAATCACAACAAAGCAAAGCGCACTTTTCCTATTCTTCAGGAAAAGTGCGCTTCTTTTTTTATTTTCCGTCGAAAATACTCAAATCATTTTCGACATCTGTAATCGGTGCGATACCAAACTTTTCAATAAGAACTTTGGCGACATTTGGTGAAAGAAAGGCGGGAAGTGTCGGACCAAGATGGATATTTTTCACACCAAGATAGAGAAGTGCCAAAAGCACAATGACCGCTTTTTGTTCATACCAGGCAATATTGTAGGCAATTGGCAGATCATTTACATCCTCAAGACCAAAGATCTCCTTAAGCTTTAAGGCAATGAGCACAAGCGAATAGGAATCGTTACACTGTCCGGCATCAAGTACGCGCGGGATTCCACCGATGGTGCCAAGGTTCAGTTTGTTGTACCTGTATTTTGCACAGCCTGCTGTGAGAATAACTGCATCCTTTGGCAGTGCCTGGGCAAATTCTGTATAATAGCTGCGCGATTTCATGCGTCCATCGCAGCCAGCCATGACAAAAAACTTTTTGATTGCACCAGATTTTACAGCTTCAACCACTTTATCGGCAAGAGCAAAAACCTGTGCATGTGCAAAACCACCCACGATACTGCCTGTCTCAATTTCAGTTGGCGCTGCACATAACTTTGCCAATGCAATAAGCTCAGAAAAATCTTTATGCCCGTTTACATCTGCCGCAATATAGTTGCAGCCATCCATACCTGTACTTCCCGTTGTAAAAAGACGTTCCTTATAAGAAGCCTTTGGCGGGACAATACAGTTCGTCGTCATGAGAATGGGGCCATTGAAGCTTTCAAATTCTTCTTTCTGTTTCCACCAGGCATTACCATAATTACCAACAAAATGCGTATACTTCTTAAATGCCGGATAGTAGTGTGCTGGCAGCATTTCTGAATGTGTATAAACATCAACACCAGTTCCTTCTGTCTGTATAAGCAGCATCTCGAGATCCTTAAGATCATGGCCGGAAATCAGAATACCCGGATTTTTGCCAACGCCAATATCTACTGTTGTCATTTCCGGATTGCCATAGGCAGCAGTATTTGCTTCATCAAGAAGCGCCATTCCATCGACGCCATACTTCCCAGTTTCCAGTACGAGTGCAATGAGATCATCAGCAGACAGTCCATCATCAAGCAGCTTTGCAAGCGTGCTCTGCACGAATATATCAACTGTTTCCTGTTCTTTACCAAGAACATTGGCATGCTTCATATACGCACAGATCCCTTTAAGTCCATAAGTAATAAGTTCTCTAAGACTGCGGATATCTTCATTTGCCGTTATCAGTACACCTGGTTCTCTGACAGACACTTGCAGGTTGTTATCCGTTAGGTTTTTTTGCAGTTCCTCTTTATATATGCACGTTTTTTTTACCCGTTCTCTGATTGCTGCTTCGGAAAAATTTGCATTTGTAATTGTCGTAAAAAGATTCCCCGTGATATAGCAATTAATTTCCCTATCCACTAATTTTTCTTCATCCCGGAGTTTTGTCGTAACTGCTGCCAGCTGCTTTGTCACATGGATAAGCTCATCCTGTGCCGCAGCAACCTGCGGTGATTTTCCGCAGACACCGACCTGTGTACACCCCTTACAACCTGCCGTTTCCTGACATTGATAGCAAAACATTTTATTTTCCATGTATACAACACTTCTTTCCTTATTATTTACTGCTTTCTTTAATAGCTTTATCATAGCGTATTATTGGTAAATATTCCGTAAGATTTGTTACATGTAAAAAAACAAAAACGTTAATAGCTTTATCTTTATTATGCTTTTATAAATATTCTTCCAACAGCTCCTGCTGCTTTACCACAATGCGTTTTCCGTGGATTTCCAACAATCCTTCCTTCTGCAGCATGCTGATCTCGCGAGAAAGTGATGGACGGGCAACATTAAGATACTCTGCCGCTGCTTCGCGTGTCATAGGAAATAGAATTTCGCCATTTGCCTGCTGCCGCTCCAGCAGAAAATGTACAAGCCGCTGGCGCAGCCCCCCGCTGCAAAGTGTCCTGACCTTCATCTGCAGCATATAAGCCTTTGTCACAAAAAGTGTCAGGAGATTATCAATGAAAATGCTCTGCGTTTCGTTCTGCCTTCCCCTCGCTGCCGAAATATCCGGACATACAGACAATACACGAGACTTTTCCTCCGCTATAGCATAAATCTCATACTGCGGTTTTTTCATATAAAGGTAAACCTCACCAAAAATATCACCAATCTGCGTAATCTCCGTCACAAGTATGCGTTTGCCTGAGAAAGTATCCTTGCAGATGGCAATCTTTCCTTCCACGAGCAGCCAAAGATTCTTTGGCTGCTCTGTTTCACGAAAAATCAGCTCCCCTCTTTTATAGAGTCGCTCTATTACATGGCTGTTCGTTATAAACTCTTCCGTCTGTGCCTCTGTCATATTCCTGCATAGAATGCTCTTGCGTAAAAGTTCATTTGTCGCGCTGTCTTTTTCATTCATCTCATATGGTTCCCCTATCTTCTTGCATAAAACAAGGTCCTGCTTACTTTTTCAGCACTTCATTCTGACTGCCCATACGATATCCTTGTAAATCTAATGTAACGAACGTAAAACCACTCGTTTTGAGCTTCGCGATGATTTCTTCTTTTACTCGCAAAAAATCTAAAAAATACGCAGGTTCTATCTCGATTCGCGCGAGATCACCATGATGGCGAACACGAAGCTGGCCGGGAATATATTCTCGAACAACAGCCTCTGCTATTTCAACCTGATGCAATCGCTCTGTTGTAACTGCAACACCGTACCGAATACGCGAAGCAAGACAGGCAGCACTCGGTTTATCCCATACAGACAATCCCCATGCTTTTGCCTGTTTGCGGATATCTTCCTTATAATAGCCCGCAAGCATAAGAGGCGAAATCGTATATGTATTTTCCCGCAAAGCACGCATGCCCGGGCGATAATCCCCCTTATCGTCAAGATTTGAACCATCGGCAACCTTCGAAAATCCATTTTCTTTTGCCCAGTTTGCCAACAGATCAAATCGATTTTTCTTGCAGTAATAGCAACGTTCTTTATCATTCTTTACAAAATTTTCATTTGCCAGATCATCGACGTGAATGATTTCATGGCGAATCCCAGCAACTCGCGCAATCGCTTTTGCATCGTCAAGTTCCTGCTTCGTAAGAAGCTCCGATACAGCGGTAACAGCCACAGCCTTATCGCCAAGTACCTGCCGTGCCGCATAGGTAAGCATAGAACTATCAACACCACCCGAGAAAGCAACCACCAGACTGCCGCAGCCCCGCAATATTTCCTGTAACTTTTCCAATTTTTCCATTAAAGCAGCACCTTTAACCCTTCCTGTATCTTCCAAAACTCACTCACAGCTTTTTGCTGTACCTTTTTGAGAGGCACCTCATACTGCAGTGCGGCTTTGCAGCAAACATCGTACTCTGCCGATACAGACACAATCGTTCCTTTGTAGCAGCTCACTTTACAAGGAATTTCACCATACACTGTCGTAACTGCCTCAATACGGCGCTCCGCCTCAACACGATCGACGCT